>JAYRXB010000432.1:0-7627 GCA_041917735.1 Cyclobacteriaceae bacterium | reverse complement strand
CGGTTCAACCGCGAATGGATCTTCAGGGACTTTTCATTTTCATTTGAACCCGGCACCTACGCCATTACCGGCCCCAATGGGTCCGGAAAATCAACACTCCTGCAAGTACTTTGGGGACAGCTTCCAGCCACCCAGGGGCGGATAACATACCAGGACAACGGAAAAGATGTTGCAGTCGAGGACATCTTCCGTCTTGTGTCCATCGCAGCCCCCTACGTTGATCTTATCGAGGAATTGACACTCTCCGAATTGCTTCGCTTTCATTTCGCCTTCAAGCCGGTTCGCGAAAACCGGAAGGTGGACGAACTGGCTGAACGAATGGAGCTGAGCCATGCCAGGGACAAGCAGGTGGGTCATTTTTCATCCGGGATGAGGCAGCGATTGAAACTGGGCTTAGCCCTCTTTTCCGATGTCCCCTTGGTTTTCCTGGATGAGCCCACAACGAACCTGGACAAGCCGGCCATCGCATGGTACTGGCGGCAATTCAACAGCCTACCCCCCAAAACCACGGTATTCATTGCCTCCAACCACGATTCTGAGTACCCTGAAAATGCAACCCTGGTGAGCCTTTCCGCCTATAAATAGGTTACTATAAGCTGACCAAACCGATGAATATGACAGGATTGGCGCTTTTTTGCGGCTTCCCCTTCAAAATAAGACCGATTTTAGTATGTTTGAGATAACTACCTCACGAATGAAACGCGCAAATTTCCTCATCATGCTGGCCCTCCTGGGTGTGGCCGCATCCTTTTGGCAATGCGGCAGTGATCCTGCTCCAACGCCCGACCCGAAGGACGAGCAATTGACCAAGCTATCTCAAACCTGGAAAGCAACCGCAGTCACGTTTGAAAACACTCCGGTGACGGGCTACGAGAATTTTGAAATCACCATGACCGGCACCGCAGGTCAGGATACGTTCGATTACGCTACCGCCGGACGGCCCGCTGGAATCAAGACTCCCTGGCCGGCATCCGGGAAGTTTACGTTTGGGACAGATTTTGCTACTGTGATTAAGCGCGACGACAACGTTGATGTGACCTACTCGGTCAGCGCTACCCAATTGCAAATGACCTTTACGTATAAGGGCGATGGTTTCACCGGAAGAACCAGCAACGTCAAAGGCAACTGGACATTTACGTTCGGTCTCTAGCAGAACACGCAAGAATGTGAAACCCCGGTCTCCGGGGTTTTATTATTTCAGTGCAACCACGGTAATCCCGGCACCCCCGCGATCGGCGTGCTCATCGCGAAACGCTGCAACCGTCTTCAGCTTCTTGAGAAAGTCGCGCACCACCTGACGAAGCACGCCTTCGCCTTTTCCGTGCAGGATGGTTACTTCTGACATGCCAAACAGAACAGCATCATCCATGAAGCGGGTCAATACCGGAATCAACTCCTCGGCGCGCATGCCGCGGACATCCAGCTGCGGCGAAAAGCGAACGTTTGACGCTGTGTAGCTGACTGACCGGCGTATGGGATCGGTGGCTGACTGGTCGCTTGGAACCAGTCGATCGGTTTTCACCGTCGAACGCAGATCGCCAAACTGAACCACGGCCGAAGTTCCCTTGACCGACAACACCGTTCCGGTCACTTCACCCCCGATGATCCGAACTTTGTCACCCGCCGATAATGGCCCCACGGGCCTGGTCGTTTTTGACGGAATTGGCTTGACCTTCTTCTCCAGCGACTTCAGTCCCTCCCGCACTTTCCGCGTCTCCTGGCGCTCGGCCTTGTTTTCACGGATGTGTCGAATGGTCTTTTCGATTTCCCGGTTGGTCTCCTGGAGCAACGAGGCTGCCTCCGTTTTCGCCCGGTTCAGAATCTCCTTTTTCTGCTGCTCCAACGTCTGACTCAACGCTTCGTACCGTTGGCGAAGTGTCACCAACTCGGCCTCCCGGGCCGCCAGTTGGGCGTCACGCTCCACGAGTTTTACTTTCTCCTCGGCCACCTGCTTCATGAGCGTCTCCAGCCCGATCAGTTCACGGCCAATGATCCGCTCCGAGGCCTGGAGGGTCTCCCGGCTTAGTCCCGTCTTTTCGGCAATCTCCAACGCAAACGAACTCCCGGGCTGCCCGATCTCCAGGCGAAACAGGGGCACCAACTTCTCGGTGTCGAATTGCATCGATGCATTTCGAATTCCCGGCGTGTGGCTGGCAAACACCTTCAGGTTGTAGTAGTGGGTGGTAGCAAGGCCCCAGCACCCGCGTGCAAGCAACTGTTCCAGGATGGCCTGGGCAATGCCGCCGCCAAAATTGGGATCTGTACCGGATCCCAGTTCATCCATCAGCACCAGCGAGCGATCGTTACCCTCCCGGATAAACGCGGCCATATTCTTCAAGTGCGAACTGTAGGTGCTCAAGTCACTTTCAATCGACTGCTGGTCGCCAATGTCGAGAAAGATCGAATCAAAAACGCCCATCTCGGCATCCGGCTGCATCGGTACCAAGAGTCCGCATTGCAGCATATACTGGATCAGGCCCACCGTCTTCAGGCAAACCGACTTACCGCCGGCATTGGGACCCGACACCAGGAGAAACCGGTCGCCAGCCGTCAAATCGATCTGCAACGGAACCAGGGGTCGGCGGTTGCGGAAAGAGAGGTATAGTAATGGATGCCGCGCCTGAACCCACCGCAAGGCCGGGCCAGGCACCACCGACGGCAACGTTGCCTTCAGGTCAATTGCCATTCGCATCTTGGCCCGCAGAAAATCAAGCTCTGCCAGGAGGTTGAACCCGTCATTCAGCACATCGACATGGTCGCGCAGCAATGCTGTCAGATCACGGAGAATGCGCACAACCTCCTTTCGTTCCTCCAGTACCAGGTCACGCAGGTCATTGTTTGCCTCGAGGACTTCAGCGGGTTCGAGGAATACCGTCTGGCCGGTTGCCGACTGATCCACGAGGTAGCCTTTGATCTTGCGCTTGTGCTCTACCAACAAGGGCACAACGAGCCGTCCCTCCCGGATGGTGGGGTGCGAACCTTCCGGCGCCCATCCGTGATCAAGTGCCTGTCGCAATATATGGTCTGCCACACGGCGGGCGCGAAGCTCTTCCTCACGCAGGCGCTTTCGTATCCGGCCAAGCTCGGGCGTGGCATTGTCCTTGAGTTTACCCTCCTCTCCAATTACGGACTGAAGTTGGGCAACTACCTTCTTGCCGGTGTCTGGCGCCAGTGCAAGGCTGCTCAGCGCAGGATGCTGATCCGAATCCCGTAGCAAGAAAGCATTGGCTTCCCGCACAAGTTGAAGCCCCTTCAACACAGCCACAAGGTCTTCCAATTCCAGGTATGCCCCCTCCACCTGGAGCGCCTGGCGCCATGACTCGGGATCGGCATACGACGAAAGCGGAAGTGACTGCCCATTCTCCGCAAGCTGCAGGGCCTCCCGGCTCAACTGCAGGAGCCGCATGATACTGGCGTGGTCTGCCTGGAAGTGCATCTCGTGCACCTTCCGGCGACCAGGTTCTCCGAGGCAAGAAGCGTCGAGCCGCTCCCGGAGCTGTTCGAAGCCAAGGCGTTTTTCGAAGTCGCTGGGGAAAATCATGGCCGACCGGGAGGAGATCCCCGGAGCAGTTGCTCCTTGAGGCTTAAGGAGTCGATGATGGCATCATAGATGGCCTCCAATTCGGCAGGATGTTCCAGGTAATAGGCATAGGCCTTTCGCAACGTAGTATCGCTGACACTGCGGCGTTGGAGGATAGAATCCTGATAGGCAACGAAGAGGCGGTAGGACGAGTCACGCGCGGCCGGAACCAGGGATGCCCTGGCCTCGGCCAGGTAGATTTCCATCATCAGGTTCACCATTTCATCGCGGCTGAGGGGTGACACTGCCTTCCTCTTCTCCTGGCAGGAACTTGTGGTGAGGAGGGTGAACAGCAGCAGCAGGATGGGCAGACGCATGTAAAAAAACATTCTTTCGGGTGGCAAATTACTCATATTTTAGCGCCGCGCCTTCGGGGGCCGTGTCCAAAATGGCACCGGTACGGCCGGGGCAGGAACGAAAATGATGCCAGGGTGAGGGAACTGCTCAAGAAACTTCGTCGGTATGAAATCCAGATCCGCAAGGCTATCAACAGCCAGATGCAGGGGGATTTTCATTCCATCTTCAAAGGCACCGGCCTTGAATTCGACGATGTAAGACCCTACCAGTACGGCGATGACATCCGGACCATCGACTGGCATGTTTCCGCCAAAGGGCATGGAACCTTTGTCAAGACCTTTAAGGAAGAAAAGGAGCAGACCATCTACTTCATTCTTGATGTAAGTGCCTCGCAGAGCATCGGTAACCCCGGGCAAACCAAGTTCGATATCGGCACGGAGATCTGTGGCGTACTCGCCCTTTCCGGCGCAAAGGAATCCAGCCAGGTCGGGCTGATCGGCTACTCGGACCAGCGCGAGCTGTACATCAAGCCCAAGAAAGGGATCGGGCAAGCTTACCAGATCATTGCCAGCCTGGATCGGCTGAATCCCAAATCACGCAAGACCAACCTGACTAAGGCCATTTCGTTTGCGCTCAACGCCATCCGGCGCCGGAGCGTTATCGTGATGATTTCCGACTTCATCGATGAAGGGTATTTCCGGAACCTGCAATCGCTGGCACGCAAGCACGACCTCGTCGTCATCCACATCACCGACCGCCGGGAGACAAACCTGCCGAAGCTGGGCATCATTCCCGTGCTGGATACGGAATCGAAGCGGACGCTGTGGATCAATACCTCGTTCGGTGAGTTTCGCGGAAAGCTGGTACAAACGCATACACAGCGCCAGGAAGAACTGAAGCGATTCAGCCGCAAGCATCAGATCAACTACCTGAATATCTCTACCGACGAAGACTTTGTTCCCAAACTGCTCCGGTTGTTTAAAGTGCGCAACAAAACACTCAAGAGCTCGTAAGCGTCAACCATGTACAGGTTCATTTCCCTCGTGATGTTGCTCATCCTGAATTTCGCCGGTTCCCGGTGTCATGCGCAGGACGTGCAGGTTCACGGGTATTTTCGAACTGACAGTGCGGCCGTGGGGGAAGTAGTTCCGTACGTCCTGACAGCGTCCTATCCGAACAACGTTCAGGTCCTCTTCCCCGACTCGACCTTTGCGTTCACGCCGTTCGAGGCCTCGGGGAAACGCTACTTCCCTACACGGACGCAGGGAACAACCCGCAAGGATAGCGTTGTTTATTACTTGTCCACGTTCGAACTCGACAGCATCCAGACCCTCCGACTTCCGGTGTTCATCGTACAGCCCGCGGATTGCCTCGCCGTCTACGCACCGACCGACAGTGTAAGGCTGCGTTTCCGTGTAACCATGGCATTGGATTCGATAGCCGTTGAAAAACTCCCGCTCAAGGCCAACACAGCCTACCAGCGCGTCCGTCAGCTGTTCAATTACCCGATCGTGCTGATCGGATTGGCGGTACTGGCTGTTGTTGCCGTAGCCACGTGGCTTATTTTTGGAAAGCAAATACGGCGCTACTTCCGGCTGCGCAGGCTGGAGCGCAACTACCGGAATTTCCTGTCACGCTTTGGTGCAGCGATTGACCAGATGGGCACGACGGCGACGGCAAGCGTTGCGGAAGAGGCACTGTGGGTCTGGAAGCGTTACATGGAAGACCTGGAGGAGTACCCGTTCACCAAGTCAACCTCCCGGGAAATTGTGCGCAAGTATTCCAACGATGCGCTGGCACGGGCGCTCCGCACCATTGACCGGGGCATTTATGGAGGATACGGCACCCCGCCGGATTCTTTCCGCAACCTGCAAGAGTATACGCGCCAGCAGTTTGAAAAACGTGAAGCCTCGATAAAGCATGGATGAGCTGAATACCTGGTCGTTGGATTGGTTTATGCCGTCGACGTTGACCGGCTTCACCTGGACGCAGCCTTTGTTCCTGTACCTCATTGCGCTCGTACCGCTCCTGTTTGCCGGGCGTTGGGCCTGGCGGTATTTCTTCAACCAGAAACTTCCCGTCGCGTTCTCCCGGCAGGAGTCCCATACGTCGCCCCTCACACTGATTCGCCTTGTCCCTGAACTCATCCTGGCGCTCATGGCGATCCTGATCCTCCTGGGGCTTGCGCGCCCCCAGCGCAGCAACGAAAAAGTGGAGCAGTGGACTGAGGGCATCGATATCATGCTTGCCATCGACATCAGCCAGTCGATGCTCATCGAAGACTTCAGCCCCAACCGCCTCGAGGCGGCCAAGGATGTTGCCCGCGACTTTATCAAAGGACGGCTCCAGGACCGGATCGGTATCGTGGTTTTTTCCGGTGATGCCTTTTCCCTCGCGCCCCTCACCACCGACTACGCCCTGCTCAACTCCTACCTCAATGAATTGAGTTTCGATATGATCGAAAGCCGGGGCACCGCCATTGGTAGCGCAATGGCTGTAGTCACCAACCGGATGCGCGAGTCCGAATCGAAGTCAAAAGTATGTATCCTGCTGAGCGACGGCGACAATACAGCGGGCAACATCGACCCCATTACGGCGGCGGAATTGGCGGCAGCCTACAACATCCGGATTTATACCATCGTCGTTGGCCGTGAAGGCCTGGTGCCCTACGGCAAGGATTTCTTTGGTCGTCCCAACATGGTGGAAAACACGGTCGATGAGACTACCATGCGGCGCATTGCCGAGATCGGCTCGGGTGAATTCTTCCGGGTAACCGACCAGAAGGCCCTCTTGCAGGTGTTTCGGAAAATCGATCAGCTCGAGAAAGCAGAAATCAAGGAAACGCGGTTCAAGGACACCAGCGACTTCTATTTCATCTACGTGCGCTGGGCATTGGTGTTGCTTTTGATTTGGCTGATGCTCAAGTCGACATTCGTTTCCAATGTCCTCCAGGACTAGTGGGGCCTCCAGGCTGCGATGAACAGCCGTACGCCAAAAACAATCAACACGATCCCGACCATCACATTCATGACCACCAGGAGACGGTGTGTGATCAGGTCGCGCAAGCGTCCGGCCAGGTAAGCCTTTCCCACATCGGTGGCCAGTGCCATGCCCAGCACGCCCGCAAAAAAGAAGGAGACTTCCGTTCCCGAACGATAACCAAGATCGATGGTGGCCAGGCTCACCGCACCGATCCAGAAGAGCGGCACCATGGGGCTCATGGAGTTGATCAGGAATCCCTTGGCTATGTATTTCAGGCGCCGCGACTCACGTACGGCGCCGGGGTTGCTGAAATCCTTCCGCCGGCTCTTGATCAAGAGGTGGTACGCTCCGAACAGCACCAGGATGACCCCACCGAAGATACCCATGTACCGGCTGACGCCAGGCTGTGTCACCGCCGCCGAGAGCCCAAAATAGCATACCAGCACATACAGAAAGTCACTGAAGGAGACACCAAGTGCCACCAGCACACCGACCCAAAAACCCTTCTCCACGCTGGCCTGAAGAATGGTGAAAAAAACGGGGCCGACGAGGAAAGCAAGGACGATCCCGAATTGGAGGCCGCTGATTAGTGCTTCGATCACCGCGAAAGAAAGGCTTGCCAATCCTCCAGCTGTGCATTCTTGAGCACGCGGGGAAATTTGTTTTGTCCACCCGACTTCCCTTTCGATTCCATCCAGGCATAGAACGTGCGGGTAGGCAGAATGTCCACACGAACCTCCTTCAGTGCGGCGCTGCGCTCTACGGCAT
>JAYRXB010000431.1:0-8989 GCA_041917735.1 Cyclobacteriaceae bacterium | reverse complement strand
GCGTCGATCACGCCACGGATCGCGGCCTCATCGGCAGCTGGGTCGTTAACGGCCTTGGGCTGCTGGCAGGCGACTATTAGGATCGTGGTGACGAGGAAGAGGGCTTTCATAGCGGTAGTGATTTGGGTAGTACAAAGTACGGAAAACCGTAAAATGTAAAATGTAAAACATGGAATGTGGAAGGAAAAGGCTAAAGGAAATGTAGAGGCAGGATTGCAAATTGATTCTGGAAGGGAAGGCCCTTGGGGCGAGCAATGGGGAATTGTGGGGATGAAGCACCCGGAGATGAAAAATCGTCAGGAAAACAGGATTGACAAATTCATTATGAGTTGCTTAGTGTTGTACGATGACTAAACACAGGGTATACGATCTGGAAGATCGACGTATTGCGTTTGCTGATGCGGCAATAGATGTTGCTGAATCCCTTCCAAACACGCGAGCGGGGATGCTTTTGAGTGAGCAATTGATCCGATCAGCGACTTCAAGTGCGCTCAATTATGGTGAAGCCCAGGGTGCGGAGTCTAAGCGCGACTTCATTCACAAGATGGGCGTCATTTTAAAGGAACTCCGCGAATCTTCGATCAACCTGAAGCTGCTGATCCGTCGACGTATGTTAAAGGACGACAAGGCGCTTCGGGAGAACCATGAATTGATCGCCATTTTTGTGGCCAGTATCCAAACCGCGAAGAGAAACGCGCACTGAATCATTTTACTTTCTGTATTTCCTTCGCCATTTCCTTCTGCATTCTACATTTCATGTTTTACATTTTGCGGTTCTTACCGCCAGAAATGGCGAAGCCGCAGCTTTCTCCAAGCTGCGGCCTCTCCACGAAGATCACTTACCCCGGAATGCGGATCTCTTTCGTCCGCCCATTGGCATTGATCAGCGTCACCACGTTGTCGCAGGTGCCATCGCCGTAGTCGACGGTGAGCTGACGATTGCCGTGCTTGATCAGCTTCTTCCCTTTGACCGGGATGAAGACACCTTCGGCGGCGCAGCTGCGTTCGTAAACCAGCGGCTCAAGGATCTCAATCTGGTAACCACGACCGTTGCGGTGGTTGCCCTCGGCAGTGCCATAGACGATGAGGCGTATCAGCAGGTTGCTGCTGCCATCGCGCTCGTGCTCGCGGATGCGGTGCAGCCGTCTGCGGGCAATGCGACCATCCGGCCAGGTTGCTTCCCCGTCTTCCAGGTCAACCTGGAAGCGCCTGCGCAGCGTATCGGTGGTGATGTTCTTCACCTGGCGCGTCCCGCGGATCTGGACGTCGTTCACGAAGTAGTTCTCCAGAGCTACCGTCCACGAGGATCCGGCTTCAGACCAAAGGCCAGCATAGGTGATGAGGATGGCTCCGCGCCGTACACGCCCACGCTTGTCGGTGCAGCCGTCGCCAAAGTCGATGCGTACCGTGCCTGCAACCTTGTCGCCCGAGCGGGTAACTTCGGCGCACTCAAACCGATCGTCGGTTGTATAGATTTTTCCACCGATGGATCCATCCGAGGAGAGGGCGCTGACGGCGAGATCTTCGGCGTCGTCGTTGGCCGAGTCGTCGAAGGCTTCGCTCAACGCGTCATCGGTGTCTTCTGCAGAGAACTCCGACGGAGTGTCCGCGTTGTTGCAACCCACGGCCGCAAGCAATACGGCCAGCAGGAGGGTTGCTGCTGTCTTGGTCATTAACTCTTTTGTTTTCATGGCAGGTTAGTTTTGACACTTGGATGTCCGAAGTACATGACCGTTTAACCGTTCCATAAAAAAATTCTGCGGATGAAGAGCGAACTCCGAAAGGGTCGCACGAATGCTCTTCACTTTGACAGCGCAAGCACAGGTGGGTTTAATCACCGGAACAGATTTAATTGGTCAACCCCCTCGGTTGGGTTGTTTTGGGGCATTCTTCCTATTTTGCACCGGATTGATACCTGCGTGCTCGCTTACTATTCCATTCCCAACCCCGAATGAAAATCAACTTCTCCAAAGACGTTCTGCCGCACGTGCTGGCGGTGCTCCTGTTCCTGCTGGTCACCGTTATCTTCTTCAGCCCCATTTTCTTCGAGAACAAGACGCTCAGCCAGCATGACATCCAGCAGCACCTGGGCGCCAGCAAAGCCCTGCGCGACTACCGGGAGGCAACCGGCGAAGAGGGATTGTGGGCTTCCACCATGTTTAGCGGGATGCCTGCCTACCTGGTCAACCTCCAATGGAGCGACGGCGTTGTCGTGGGAATGAAAAAAGTGCTGTCACTCTTCCTGCCTCACCCGGTATCCAACATCTTCCTGGCTTTTGTCTGCTACTATATCCTGCTGCTCGCATTCCGGGTACGGCCTTACCTGGCCATGGCAGGTGCGTTGGCCTTTGGTCTTTCCTCGTTCATGATCATCGGCTTGATGGCAGGACACAATGCGCGCATTGGAGCCATCGCCTTCATGCCGCTGGTGATGGCTGGCATTCACCTCGCCTTTACCGGCCAGCGGCTCCTGGGGTTCTCCGTCACCGCCGCAGGGATGGCCTTCCACCTGCGGGAGAATCATTTGCAGATGACCTACTACCTGATGATCATCGTTGCCGGGTACGGGCTGATGCAACTGATCCTGGCCCTGCGCGAAAAGAAGCTGGCGGAGTTCTTCAAAAGCATTGGCCTATTGGTTCCCGCGGTCGTCCTGGCGGCAGGAACCTTCTTCGGGCAATTCTGGGCCATCACCGAATATACCCGTTATTCCATTCGCGGTCCTTCCGAGCTGACTTCCACTAAAGCCAATGACGCCGCCGGGCTCAGCAAAACCTACGCCTTCGAGTTCAGCAACGCCATCATCGAGCCCATGACCTTGTTTATTCCGAACTACTTCGGTGGAGCCAGTTCGGATTTTCTGTTCCAGGATGAGAAGAGCGAAACGTACAATGCGCTGGTAAACTCGGGAAGCAATGAAGTAGCAAATCAACTCGCACCGCTTTCTTCCGCCTACTGGGGCCCGCAGCGCCTGTCGGCACCGTATTACGCCGGGGCTGTCGTATGCCTGTTGTTTGTGATGGGTGTGGTGTTCGCGGAAAAGCGATATGTCATTTGGCTGGCCAGCATTGCTGCGCTGGGCATCATGCTCAGCTGGGGAAGTCACTTCCCCGCACTGAACTATACGCTATTCGATTACTTTCCGGGCTACAACAAGTTCAGGTCCGTCACCTTTGCGCTGATCCTGACATTGTTTGCCTTGCCGCTGCTGGCCATGATCGGGGTGGAGAAGCTGCTGGCGACAACCTGGAACAAGGAAGTTCAGAAGAAGTTTCTCTGGGCGATGGTGGTCCCGGGCATTTGCCTCGTGTTGGCCGTCAGCGGGGGCTTTGGGTCTTTCCTCAAGCCGGGCGACGCACAGTTGCCCGCCTGGTTCCAGACTGCATTGCGCAATGACCGGATGGCGTTGCTGCAAGCCGATGCCTGGAGATCGTTCTGGTTTGCAAGCATTGCATGCGGCGTACTGTTTGGCGCCGTGCGGCAATGGGTGAAGCCGTACGTAGCCACCTTGTCGATATTGGCGTTGTTGGCCCTTGACGTAACGCTGGTCGACAGGCGCTACCTTTCGAAAGACAATTTCCAGCGGAAGCGCCCAACCGCCTACCCGCTGACCAGTGCCAGCCAGGCTATCCTGACAGATCAAACCTACTTCCGGGTCTACGACCTCCAGGGAGCGATGAACGATGCTTCGGCATCTTACTACCATAACTCCATCGGTGGTTACCACGGCGCGAAGCTCCGTCGCTACCAGGACCTGGTGGACAGTTGTATAAACCGCGAAACGGACGAGATGATCAATGGCTTGCGTCAGGGCAATGCGGACTTTTCGCAGCTGGGCGCATTGAACATGCTTAACGTGAAGTACATTACCTACGGCGGCGAGGCTGGTAATGTGATCCCGAATGCCAACGCCAATGGGCCTGCCTGGTTTGTGCGCGAAGTAAGGATGGTCAGCAGCCCGGCGGAGGAGTTGAAGACGGTCTGCGACATCAATACCTCGCGCATCGCAGTGATCGATGGGTCGGCATTCAAGGTCGCCGCGCCGGCAACGTACGATTCATCCGCAACGGTCAGGTTGACGGACCAGAAGCCGGCTTACATGAAGTATGAAACGACGTCGGCGGCCGACGGCGTGGTGGTTTTCTCAGAGATCTTCTATCCAAAAGGCTGGCACGCTTTCGTCGATGGTAAAGAGGCGCCGCTCCTGCGTGCCAACTATGTGCTGCGTGCCATGGAAGTTCCGGCCGGAACCCACACGATCGAAATGCGCTTTGAGCCAAAGCCCTATGTTATCGGCAACACGGTAACGCTGGCTTCTTCCTGGCTGTTGCTGTTGGTGGTAGCCGGCGGCGTGGTCGTCTCGCTGAGGAAGAAGCCGTAGCCTTCCGGGCTACTCGTCTTTCAGCACATCCACCGGGTTGGTCATGGCTGCTTTTACCGAGTGGTAGGAGGTGATCGCTATCGCCACCCCCAGGGTGCCGAGGCCCACACCGACGAAGAGCCAGGGAGAAAGCGTGATGCGGTAGGCAAACATGCTGAGCCATTGGTTGGTCATCCACCAGGCCAGCGGCGCACCCAACGCGAAGGCAACCACAATCAGCACGCTATAGCTCCGGGAAATAAGCACCAGGATGTTCCAGGTAGAAGCGCCGGAGACTTTTCGAATGCCGATCTCCTTCGTACGAAGTTCAAGGGAGTAGACAATCATTCCCAGCAAGCCCAGACTCGCGATGAGGATGGCCAGGGCAGCCATCACGGTCAGCGATTGCCCGAGTTGCTCTTCGGTCTTGAACGACCGGGCGAAGCCGTCGTCGACGAATTGATATTCGAAGGGTGAGTCGCCGGCATGTTGCTTCCAGAGCGTTTCCAGGTTGCTGATGAAGTTTCGCCATTGATCGGCGTTACCAGCCTGGATGCGGACGGCGAGGAATTCGCGGGCGCCATCGCCGATCAGCCGTGCACTCTTGATGTGAAAGAGCCCCAGGGGCTGGATCTCGGCCTGCAGCGGCCAGTAGTTGAAGTCTGAGACCACGCCAATGACCTCAAACCTCGAGCCTTCGTTTACGATCTCTTTGCCGATCACCGATTCATCCAAGGTCCAGCCTATCCGCGCGATGGCGGTCTCATTGAGGATCACGCGCCCGGTGTCGGCGGGGATGTCGGCGGAGAAGTTGCGTCCCACCAGCAGCTTCACCCCGAAGGCCGGCACGAAATGATCGTCGGTGGTGGTGAAGTTCAGCGGGAACGTCTTGCCATCCATCCCGGAGGCCGTAAACGAATCGCCACCCCAGATGTACGGCGGCAGGGAAGTGGCCCGCGTCACCTCGACGGCGCCGGGCAACTCGCGTGCGGCTTCGACCAGCGCCTCCCGGCCTTTCACAATTTCCACATTCTTCACCGTGAGCAGGTTTTCTTTGTCAAAACCGAGGTGTTTCTCCGACATGTGGTTCAACTGCTGGTACACCACCATCGTGGCGAGGATGAGCACGATGGATGCACTGAACTGGAAGACGACGAGCGAATGGCGCAGGGTCATGCCCTGGTTTCCGGTTTTCAGTTTGCCCTTTACGGCATCTACCGGGCTGAAGCGCGTAAGAAAGACGGCGGGGTAAAGACCAGACAGCACGGCCATCGCCGCCACCAGCGCGGAGACAGCCAACCACAAGGTGCCATCCTGAAAGTCAAGGTATAGTTCTTTGCCGCTGATGAGGTTGAATCCGGGCAGTGCCAGTTGAGCCATGCTCACACCCAGGATGGCGGCGAGGATGCAGAACGTGAAGGCTTCCAGGAAGTACTGCAGTGTAAGTTCGGCACGGCCGATGCCCAGTATCTTGCGGATGCCGGCCTCCTTCATGCGCCGCAGAAACTGCGCCATGGAGAGGTTCATGAAGTTGACACAGGATAGCAGGATAATAAATAAGGCGGAGCCGGCAAGGGCATAGACGATGATGATGTTGCCGGAAGTGCCGATGCGGTTGTAGGTTATCTGCGAAGGAAGGTGAATGCTGGTCAGGGGCTGCAAGAACAGTTCCCACTTCTTACCGGATTTCACATACTCGTCGTAGGTGACGTTCATGGCCCGGCGAAGGGTGAGGTCGGCATGCTTGCGGGGTATCTCCTTCAGCTTGGCGGTCGTGTTGGTCATGTCGGTGCCTTCGCGAAACCGAACGTACGTCTCCAGCTGCGTCCACACCCAGCTCCACGACATACGGTCGATGATCGGGAAGCTGGCCATGGAAATCAGCATGTCGAATTCGATGTAGGTGTTGTTGGGCCTGTCCTTGGCCACACCGGTCACCTCGTAGTCGAACTGCTCTTCCGCGGTGCCTACGCGAAGTTTTTTCCCGATGGGGTTTTCGTCACCGAAGTACTTGCGTGCCATGGTTTCGGAGATCACCATCGTCTGCGCATCCCGCAGGGCGGTCTCCGGGTTGCCGTGGACCAACGGGAAGTTGAACATCCGGAAGAAATTTGAATCGGCTACCACCACGCGGGTCTCCACAAAGGAGGTGGTGGTGCCCTGCGCTTCCAGGTTGGTGACAATCAACTCACCGCGCGTATGCAAACGTGAAATCAGTTCCACCTCGGCAAGTTCCTCCTGCAGGGCGAACGCCACGCCGGGGCCGGTAGAGCCGAACTGGTGATTGTCATTTTCGCCCCAAATAAAAGTTTGGTTTACCCGGAAGACGCGTTCCGCACCGGTGTGGAACCGGTCGTAACTCAATTCATGCGTCACAAACAGGTAAATGAGCAAGGTGCTGGCCACCGTCACCGACAAACCGAGCAGGTTGATGGTGCTGAACAGCTTCTGGCGGCGGAGGTTCCGCACGAAAAGGAGGGCGAAATTCTTGAGCATGCGCTACCTATTCAAACCACATACCAAGCCCAGATAAGGCCCTATTGACGTATTTTAGGTGATGGACTGTTCATTCCTGTTAATCACTGTTCGCTTTTGGGCATCCGCGTAATCTTGTTAAACTTGTTACATGCAGGATTTGACCAGGCGGGTGGCGTCCGAGTTTGCCCGGCGATTTGGGGGCGATCCGATCCTGGTCCAGGCGCCCGGTCGAATCAACCTCATCGGCGAACATGTCGACTATAGCCTCGGCTTTGTGTTGCCGGGAGCCGTGGACAAGCACATCGTTTTTGCCATCCGGCCGTCGGGCAACACCGTGAGCCGGATCTTTTCCCTGGATTACACCGAAGTGTCGGAATTCGGTTCCGATGAACTTGTGCCCGGCAAGCATTGGGTCAATTATTTCATGGGCGTCATGCACGGCTTTCAGCAAAATGGGAAGCCAGTGGGAGGGGTTGACTGTGTTTTCGCCAGCACAATTCCCGCGGGGGCCGGAATGTCATCTTCCGCTGCGCTGTGTTGCGGATTTGGTTTTGCGCTGAATGCGTGCTTTCAGTCAGGGCTTTCACGGCTCGACCTGGCGCTCGTAGCCCAGCACGCCGAACATCATTTTGCCGGGGTGCTTTGCGGGCTCATGGATCAGTATGCATCGCTCTTCGGAGAGGCCAACAGGCTGCTGCTACTGGATTGCCGAACCAATACCCACCGGTCGGTACCTTTTCCTGCTGCGCAGTGTTCCATCTTGCTGATCGACACCCGCGTGAAGCACACGCTGGCCTCGACAGCCTACAACGATCGCCGCGCTTCCTGCGAAGAAGGTGTGGCTGCCATCAAGGCTGTGAACCCCAACGTGGAGAGCCTCCGCGATGTGACGCTTGACGACCTTGACCGTTTCCGTGATTCACTGCGGCCTGAGGTGTATCGCCGGTGCGGGTATGTTGTCAGGGAAATGGAACGAACGATGAAGGTAGCCGCGGCGCTGGCCTTACCAGACCTCGCACGGGTGGGGCAATTGATGTTTCAGACCCACGTGGGCCTTCGGGATGAATACGAAGTGAGTTGCGTTGAGCTTGACCGGCTGGTTGAACTTGCCGCCAGTCACCCGGATATTGTCCTGGGCGCGCGCCTGATGGGCGGAGGCTTTGGAGGCTGCACGATTAACCTGGTGCGGCCGGGAGAAGTGGAGACATTTAAGGCGTTGGTAACCCGGGAATATTTCACTTTCTTTAGAATCGTACCTGAATTTTACACCGTTCAACTGGCGCAAGGCACTCACCGCATTACCTAGTATAGCATGCAGTCACTCGACTACCTGGTCTTCATCACCTATTTTATCCTGGTTGCCGGCTACGGTTACTGGATCTACCAACAAAAGCGAAAGCAGGAGCTTGATTCCAAAGCGTTCTTTCTTGCTGAGGGTTCGCTCACGTGGTGGGCCATCGGCGCTTCGCTGATCGCCAGCAACATTTCGGCCGAACAGTTCATCGGCATGAGCGGCGAAGGATTCTTCGTGGGTATTGCCATTTCGGTGTATGAATGGATCGCCGCCGTATCGCTGATCATTATCGCCGTGTATTTCATGCCGGTGTACCTCAAGAACCACATCTACACGATGCCGCAGTTCCTCACGCGGCGCTACAACGAGTCGGCCGCGCTCATCATGGCGGTGTTCTGGCTCTTCTTGTATGTCTTCGTAAACCTTACGTCCATCCTCTACCTCGGTTCAGTCGCCATCGACGGCCTGGTGGGCGGCGGATCGTTGCACGTCATCCTGCTGGGGCTGTCGTTTTTTGCGCTGATCATTACGCTGGGCGGGATGAAGGTCATCGGCTACACCGATGTAATCCAGGTCGCCGTCCTGGTCGTCGGGGGATTGGCAACCACCTATTTCGCCTTGACCATTGTGGCCACCAACTTCGGCGTGGAGGGCGCGGTGGCAGGATTCCGAGTCCTCCTGGAGCAGGCGCCGGATCACTTCCACATGATCTTCGACAAGCCGGGACCGGATAGCTCGCAAGAAGAAATCAACAAGTACCTGATCATGCCCGGCATCCTGATGTACGTGGCGGGGCAGTGGATTGTCAACCTGAACTACTGGGGTTGCAATCAGTACATCACGCAGCGTGCCCTCGG
>JAYRXB010000430.1:0-5111 GCA_041917735.1 Cyclobacteriaceae bacterium | reverse complement strand
TTCTGTTGTTGGAACTGCCCGTGATCTGGCTGGTTCCGTTCATGGTCATGGTGCCTGTAACCGTGAGCGTCCGGTTGTTGGTGTTGAAATTAAGGGTGCCCGTACCGTTGATGGTAAGGGTAGCGCAGGTTTGGTTGGAGGTGAGGTTGATGGTCGCTCCGCTCGCGATGATTACATCGTCCGCTGCGGTCGGGGTAATGCCGCCCACCCAAGATCCGCCAGCATTCCAGTCTCCCCCTGCACCGGTGGAGGTAATGGTGGCCCCCAAAACAGTGAATGGGCAAATCAGGATAACCAGCAACAGCCAGCGGAAGCGCATAGACAACACCATTTCAACATGCAAAATAGCCCGAAATGACCAACCTGCATTAAGCCAAACCCTTGAAAACCAGCAAAAACCTTACGTAAGCACCCTGAAATTTCAAAAAAAGTGACCCTACGGGAGGTAGAAGTCTAGAATAAGCTCATTCATGCACTTGAAATGACCTTTGGGGCATTGGTCATGGCCAATCTTGGAGCAAGGTCGGCACGATATCCTGTTGTTCTCCAGGATGGTGAATTTGGTGCGGTAAGGGTACATGCCAAAGGATGGGATGGTATTCCCCCAAATGCTGAAGATCTCCTTTTTGAATGCTGCTGCAATGTGCATCAGGCCGGTATCATGCGTGAATACATATCGCGCCTGCTTAACCAGGCTGGCCGACTGGTTAATGTTGAATTTTCCACAACCATTGTACACGATCGCCTTCTTCCCCATCCGCTTCAAGCCTTCACGGGTCTCCGGGCTCTCACCTTGCCGGCTAAAGAACTCAGCGACCTTGTTGCCGGCGTCCACGTCCTCTTTACCACCCAACAAGACGACCGGCTTGTTGATGCGGTCGCACAACTCGATCATCCGGAGCAGCGGCAGTTTCTTCGTCGCATGCTGTGCCCCGATTGCATAGACCACATACTCCTGCCGAAAATCTTCCGGGAGCCAATCCAGCGGCACCTCATCGCGTTCCGGAATAAAGTAGTCCAGCCCTAAGGTATCCATATGCACCCCGAGCGGCTCCACGGTCTTCATGTACCTATCTACGATGTGCACGGGAGGAAGGTGATCAATTTTCAGATTAACCTTCAGCCACTTCTCGATGTTAAGTTTGTTGTAGCTGAATGCCTTTACACCCAACGCGCGTTTCACCCGAAACGTACGGAGGTTGTGATGCAGGTCGATGACGTAGTCAAAATGCTCTTGCCGCAGGTCCCGGATCAACGCAGGCAGGCTATCGCCGAGGTAGTGCATTTTGTCAACGTAGGGATTAGCCTCAAAAAGGTCGCGGTACTGGGCTTTGGTGGCCACGTGCACTTCGGCCTTATCCAACTGCGTCTTCACCGTGCGAATCACGGGCGTAGTCAGCACGATGTCGCCAATGGAAGAAAACCGGATGATGAGAACCTTCATGCTTGCCTAGAATTCAAATTTACACCTTAGCGGACAATCCCCTGATCGGGGGTAGTAAATTCTGCTCCTTTTGAAAAACCAAATTGCTACTTTCGAAGTTGTTTGATACCGTTATGAACTACTGGTTGCTAAAAACTGAGCCTGGAACCTATTCGTGGAACGACCTGGTACGGGACAAAAAAGGTGTTTGGGACGGCGTAAGAAACTTTCAAGCCCGTAAACATCTCAGCGGGATAGCTAAGGGCGACCTGGCATTCATATACCACACCGGTGAGGAAAAAGCGGTGGTGGGCATTGCCAAGGTGACACAAGGTCCTTACCCTGAACCCAAGGATCCCGCGTGGGTCGCTGTCAATCTGGCGCCGGACAAGGCACTCCGAAATCCCGTATCCCTGTCCACGATCAAGAAGGACAAGTCGTTGCAGAAAATGGTCCTGGTCAAAGCGTCGCGACTTTCTGTGCAACCCGTCACGGAAACAGAATTCAAACGAATTATCGAACTAAGCGTATCCCCTTGATCCGGACTATTCTACGGTTTGCAATCTGCAGCCTGGCGCTGTTCCTGGCCGGGAGAATTGTGGCGCAGCCTATTCAGAATTTTCGCGTCGAGATGGCCGGAAAACCGTCGGACAAGCCGTTCGAACTCATCAGCATGGGTGTCGAGGGCCTGGCGCTGGTTCAGGATCTCCAGGAGTTTGCGCACGGCAACAACACGTGGCTCGTGGAATTACTTGACACAACACTTCACCGGACCTGGTCAACCAAACTGGAAATGGATAGCCGGCTGAATCTGGTAGGTTATGAGCACGTACCCGGCTTCTTGTACCTCCTGTTCCGGGAAAGCCAAACAACCTACTATAACTTCCAGTTGGTGGCCGTAAATCTTGAAAAACACGGTTCCCAAACAGACCGCATAAAGTTTGACTTGAATTTTCAACTGACGCACTTTACAGTTGCCGGCACGACTGCACTTTTTGGCGGGTATGTCAACAGCGAGCCCGCCGTGCTTTTGTTCGACCATACCAGTGATCACCCTAAAGTGCTTCCCGGGCTGTTTACCAAAGAAATTTCGTTACTCGATTTGCGGGCAAATCACAACGGCAGCTTCAATGTGCTGCTGGTAGAGAACCTGCGGGGTGCGCACCAGAAGCTCATCCTCAGAACATTTGACGGTTCGGGCAATCTTCTTGTCGACGATATTATCGCCTTCGATGCCCGGTTTACCGTACTCTCCGGACTTACCAGCCGGTTGCTCCACGACGACATGATGATCGTGGGAACCTATGGGCAAGGGCATTCAAAAGAAGTGCTGGGTTTCTACTCGCTGATGGTTGACCCCTTTCAGGACCAGGCGATTCGCTATTCAGACCTTTCCAGTATTGCCCACTTTCTGGATTATCTGCCCGAGAAGAAGGCCAAGAAAGTGCTGGATAAGGCATCCCAGGACCGAACGGAAGGAGCCGTCCCCAAGTATAGGGCCAACCTCTTACCCCTGCGCCTGGAGGAATTCGCGGCTGGCTTCTTTTTGTTTGCCGAGATGTTCCATCCACCAAGCAATGCCACATACTATCCGTATGGCAACCCTGCCTGGAATTACCCTTACAACAACAGTCCGTACGGAACACCCGGTAGCAGCTACCGCTCACCCGGCAACGAACCTCCATATATGGGCGAATCCTATTTTAACCGCGAGGTACGGATGATCCAGGCCATAGCGCTTCGCTTTACCTCCACCACGGCGGCGCCCCAGGGACTGACCCTCCCCTACGAGGAAGTGAAGCGTCCATTACTCGATCAAACCGGGGATTTTGTCGTCCGAAACGACTCTATGATCCTGGCCTACAAGCACAAGTCTGACATCATTTACCTTGCCGAACCCGAGGACATCTCGAGTCGACCGACGGCGGGAAAGACACCGATCCGCCTGGTGGCAGACAACGATGAACTGAAAAGCGAGGAAGAAGATGGCGGAATCAGGTTCTGGTACGGGAAGCATTTTTATTCCTGGGGATACCGAAAAGTCCGCTCTTCCATCGCAGACGAGTTTGAATCAAGATATGTCTTCTATGTCAATCGCCTGGACTTTTAGGACCCTCCTGTTTCTCCAGGTTATTGGATTTTCCATTCCGGCTACCGGCCAGGTGGTCCAGGTTTCGCGCTTCGAAATCCCTATCCTCAACCGAAACGAGCCCCGATATACGGCGGTTAAATTGGGAACGGCAGGCATGATGATTTACAGACGGCTAAATGCCAAGAAGGAGGACTTTATTGAGTTCGTCAAACTGGACACGGCACTACAGGAGCAATGGAGGGGAGCCATCGAAGTCAGCAAGAAGCTGGATATTGTTCAGGCCAAATCAGCAAACAACACGTTCTACCTGCTGCTCAAGGATCCCACCTATGCCGGGAAAGACCTGGCCATCATTGCCCTTCAACAGGAAACCGGTACCTACCGTACCTATTCGGTATCAAACATAATTCCGTTTTACCCTTCAGAGTTTGTTCCCACCGAGCGGTCGGCCCTTATTGGCGGGTACTTCAATAGCCGGCCACTGGTCCTGCAGTACCGGTTTGACCTGGGAAGTTCGCGGATACTTCCGGGTTTCTTCAATTCTCCGGGTGAACTTGACCAGATCAAGCCAAACCCCGATGGCACACTCGACATTGTGGTCAGCGCAAGAAATTTCGACAAGCGCCGCGCATTGTGGATTCGCACGTATGATAACCAGGGCGAACTCCTTCGAACCACCATACTGCAGCCTAACGAAGACAGGCACTTGCTTTTTGGAAGGTCCGTCCGCCTCCCCGACGGTCGGCAGGTAGTGGCCGGAATCTACGGCCGATTCACGGAATACTCGCGCGGGGTTTTTGTCGCCCTGATCGATAACCAAGGCTCGTACTCGATGAAGTATTACAACTTTGCCGAACTGAAGAACTTCTTCAGCTACATGCGCGCGCGTCAGCAAGTGCGGGTCAAGGACCGCATTGAGCGAAAGACGATCAAGGGAAAGAAGATCAAGTTCAACTACAGACTACTGGTGCATGACCTCATCAACTTCAACGATGAATTCATGCTGGTTGGGGAAGCGTTCTACCCGCACTACATCTACCCCAAACATGCCAGCCCCCAAGCCCGGGTGGAGCGGGTTTTCGATGGCTATAAATACACCCATGCTGTCGTCATTTCCTTCAAGAAGGATGGCCAATTGGCCTGGGACAACAGTTTTGAGATCAATGACATCAAAACCTACCAGCTGCAGCAGTTTGTTCGCGCGCAGCCGCAATCCGACAAGGTATTGCTCATGTACCTGTTTGATAATGTGATTCGGAGCAAGATCATTCAAAATGATCAGGTCGTGGAAGGAAAGACCGGGGAGAAAATCCGATCCGGTGCAGCTGGAGAAGAATTGGACAAAGACGAAGAATTCACCGAGCGACTGGATGCATGGTATGGAAACTACTTCTACGCCTACGGAACACAAAGCCTGAAAGGACGCCGCGGGGGAAATCGGCAGGTTTTCTTTGTCAACAAAATTACTTACCGCTAACCCTCTTCATCAACGCCGGGAAATCCGCTATATTTGCTGTCAGGCATGCAGAAAAAGCTCATTCTTGACTCCGATCTTCTCCGCGTGACGATCGACCGCCTCTGTCAGGAATTGATTGA
>JAYRXB010000429.1:0-3282 GCA_041917735.1 Cyclobacteriaceae bacterium | reverse complement strand
TTCAGTGTTCCGGTCTCGATGCTGTACGGAGCCACCTGTGCGGCGGTACGCAGCCGATCGGTTGGCAGCCGGTCCAGCAAACCCGGTCGCGCATACAGCAAGCCCACGTGCGGTCCATAGAATTTGTATGCCGAACACAACAGGAAGTCGCAGCCGATCGCCTGCACATCGATGGAAAAGTGCGGGGCATAATGGACGGCATCCAACAGCAGCCAGGCGTTGTGCCGGTAGGTCAGCTCCCGAACCTTGCGAAAGTCGTTTACCGTCCCGATGGAATTCGCCGACATGCCCATGCAGACCAGGCGCGTTTTTTCGTTGATCTTCTCTTCAAAATCCGCGTAGTCCAGTGTGCCGTTAGCCTGCAGGCGTACCTCGCGGACGTTGACACCGAAGTCGCGGAGGGTCAGCCACGGACCGCGGTTGGCCTCGTGGTCGAGTTGTGTGATGAGCACTTCCTCGCCGGGGTGAAGGACGCGCGACATGGCCCGGGCCAGCGCAAAATTAAGGGTGGTCATGTTCTGCCCGATGGAGATGGTCTCCGGCCCTTCCGCGCCCAGGAGTGCGGCCATGGATAGTCTCATCGAATCGATGACGGCATCGGTTTCATGCGTGGTGAGAAAAGCGCCGTGCGTATTGGCATTCGACGTGGCATAGTAGTGACTGATGGCATCGATGACGGACTGTGGAACCTGGGTTCCGGCGGGTCCGTCGATGAAAACCAGGGCGCTGCCGTTGACCTTCCGCTGCAGGGAAGGAAAGTGTTGGCGCAGGTTGGCAGGAAGTGTCGTGCTCATGAATCAGTCATTTGACAGGGAAAATTAAGGAAAATCCGATCGTGCCACGCCACTCCTGTAAGGGTTTGACGGCAGTTGTGGTTTTCTTTTTACATTTCCGACTGAGAAAAAATCAAACCCTACCCGCATGAGACTGCGACCCATCCTTACGTTTGCCTTGTTCATGCTCGTCCCCCTGTGCCTGCTGGCCCAGGATGAGCAGGAACTGGCACCGGTCACGCGTACCTATGCCATCACCAATGTCAATATCATCCAGGCCCCGGGCCGGAAAATTGACATGGGCACCGTGATCATCAAAGACGGACTAATCCGCGCCGTCGGCAAGGGAATTGCCATTCCTTCGGATGCCATTGTCATCAAGGCAGACTCGATGTACGTATACGCCGGATTCATCGACGGCATGACGCGCGCCGGAGTCAACCGTCCCAAAGAAGAAAACCTGCCGCGCGTGAAAGATCCGGGCAACCCGACGCCTGAGCGCGCGGGCATCAATCCCACCAACGACGTTCGCTATGCGTTGAACCCGACAGACAAATCGCTGGAAGAACTTCGGAGCCTAGGCTTTACGGCTGCACAAGTGGTTCCTTATGGTAACCTGCTTCCAGGGCAGGGTGCTCTCGTGCTCACCAGTGGCAGGACGGCCGATGAGATGTTGTTGACTGGCCGCAGCAGTTTGTATTCAGAACTCACCGGCGCACAGACCGTATACCCGGCCACCCTCCTGGGCGTGATGGCTACCTGGCGCGACCTCTACCGCAAGGCCGTCAATGCCAAAAACTACGAAGCACTCTATGCTTCCAACCGCGCCGGTCTTGAGCGACCGGTTTCCGATCGCAACCTCGAAGCATTCTACCCGGTCATCGACCAGAAACAGACGGTGATCTTCCGCGCCGAGCGCGTGCTCGATGTCAGCCACGTGCTTACCCTGAAGAAAGACCTCGGCTTCCAGGCCGCGGTAGCCGATGTGAAAGATGGCTGGCCGATGATCAACGCGATCAAGGCGAGCGGCACAAAACCGTTCCTTTCGCTCGATCTTCCCGAGGAAGTGAAGAAGGACGACAAGAAGAAGGAGTCTGTCAATGCACGTGCAGACCAGGAGAAAGAAGCGCTGGAAAAGCGGAAGGCTGAAGCCATTCAGGCCTACGCCGCACAGGCTTCGGCCTTTCAAAAGGCTGGCATCACGTTTGGATTTTCCACCATGAGCGCCAAGGCCAAGGATATTCCGGCGAACCTTCGCCGCATGATCGCCGCCGGCCTCACCGAAGATGCAGCCCTGGCCGCGCTGACCACCAGCCCGGCACAACTGTTGGGTGTGTCTGACCGCATGGGCACCGTAGACAATGGTAAAATGGCCAACCTGGTCATTACCGATAAATCCTACTTTAACGAGAAGGCCAAGGTTCGCTACGTGTTTGTGGATGGCAAGATGTACAAGATGGAAGTGAAGGAGGCCAAAAAAGGTGATCCCAATGCTAAGGTGGATCTGGAAGGCAGCTGGTCGACCGTCACCGACGTTCCACAAGCTGGCCGCAGCGAAGGAAAGCTGACATTCCGCAAAGAGGGCAGTGGCTATACCGGCAAGATCAGTGGTGGACGCATGCCGGCCCCGGTAGACCTCACGGAAGTTACCCTGGATGGAAACGCACTCACCTTCAAGTACAGCATGACCTTTGGTTCCAATTCCATTGCCATCGTGGGCGAGGTGACGGTCGAAGGCGATACGTTCAAGGGAACGGTAAGCTTTGGACAGGGCCGCACAGCGCCCATTGAAGGAACCAAGGACCCTAAAAATTAAGCAACACAGCCATGAAGACAATACGAATCATACTTATCCTGGTCGCAGCCCTTGCGTTTGCTCATGGAGCATCGGCGCAGGCAGAAAAAGGAAGCGTGCTCATCAAGAATGGCACGGTGCTCACGATCACCAAGGGTACACTGGCCGAAACGGATGTGCTCATCCGCGATGGGAAGATTGCCCAGATCGGCAAAGGCATTGCCGCGCCACAGGGTGTTAACGTCATCGATGCAACCGGCCTCTATGTGATGCCCGGGATCATTGACGCGCATTCGCACATCGCGTTGGATCAGATCAATGAAGGAACCAATTCCATTACACCGGAAGTGCACACCGCGGATGCGCTGAATCCTTTTGAAGTGGAGATCTACCGTGCCCTCGCCGGAGGATGCACGGTTTCTCACGCCCTGCACGGATCGGCTAACTCGATCGGTGGGCAGTCGCAGACCATCAAGCACCGGTGGGGAACCTACGATCCCAATGCATTGAAGATGGAGGGTGCGCCCCGCACCATCAAGTTCGCGTTGGGTGAAAACCCGACCGGCCACGGTCGCCGTGACGGAACGCAACCCCAAACCCGCATGGGGGTGGAGTTTGTAATCCGCAAGGCGTTCAGTGAAGCCAAAGAGTATATGGCCAAGTGGGATGCCTACAACAAGGCTAAAGTGGTGAAAGGTTTCCGTGGCGCACCGC
>JAYRXB010000428.1:0-6860 GCA_041917735.1 Cyclobacteriaceae bacterium | reverse complement strand
GTGCGAAGGCGGAAAGCAAAATGGATTTCAATTCCTCATTCGATTTTCCGGCGCGCATCGCATCCCGCAGGCTGAGAACTCCGCTGTCATACAAGCAGGTCTTCAGTTCTCCCTGCGCCGTTACCCGGATCCTGTTGCAGGTGCCACAAAATGTACGGCTGAAGGCTGCGATTATACCCAGGTCTCCCGCGTGACCGGGCACCTGGTAGTGCATGGCTGTGGCGTGCGGCGGATCAGGCTTTCGCTCCAGGGAAGGAAAGGCCTCCTTCAGGGCAGCCAGGATACGGGCGTGCGTCCAATGAAGCACCGGGTAGTGCTGACCCTCGCCATTGAACGGCATTTCTTCAATAAACCGCACCGACACCGGTAGGTCACGGGTCAGGGCTGCCAAGGGCAGGATATCATCGGTGTTCTTGCCATCCATTACCACCGCATTAATCTTTACGGGGATCTCCGCGGCTAGCAGCGCCTCAAACGTTGACCATACCCGGTCAAATTCATCACGCCGGGTGATCTCCTGAAATCGCATCCTATCCAGCGTATCCAGGCTCAGGTTGACCGAGCGGATTCCCATCGCCTTCAGCTCCGGCACATGTGGGGCGGTAAGCACCCCATTGGTGGTCAGGTGCACTTGCTCGACGCCCGGGATGCCGACCAGCGTCCGAAGGAGTTTCATCATGTCGGAGCGAACAAAGGGTTCTCCCCCGGTGACACGTACTTTGGAGATTCCCAGGGAAGCCAGCAAACGTACCAGCCGCTCGATCTCTTCAAAGGAAAGCAGGTCCTTCCGGGCGACATACCGGATTCCCTCCTCCGGCATACAATAGAAGCAACGCAGGTTACAGCGGTCGGTGACGGCCAGCCGTACATACGTCAAGGGTCGTTGGTGATTGTCGAACAGCATGCGGATACCGGAAAGATAGCTACGTACGGCCAAAATATTGTAGTTTGGCGCCCGTATGATGAAACTGCGCGTTTTTGCATACGGCATCGTGCGCGATATTGCCGGCAAATCCTTCGAAATGAAGGTACCGGGGCATACCGTTGGCGACCTCCGGAATGCATTGATACAGACCTACCCCACACTGGCCAACCTGCCGTCGCTCATGATTGCGGTGAACCAGAACTATGCCGATGACCAGCAGCCCATAAGCCCGGACGACGAGGTCGTACTCATACCGCCGGTCAGCGGAGGATAGCGGGCAATCTGCCCAATGGAGCGGATTTTACGCTCGCCTGGAAATACTGATAAAACTCATTGCCTTCGCTGGGTTGATTGGGTACATTGATTTGAATCTAATCGATCACTCAAATCACTACGCATATGATCAAAATCACCGAAAAGCCGATTGACATCCCAAAGGTCATCGAAACGGCCTCCAGCCTTGGCGCGGGGGCCGTTAATGTTTTCATAGGCACTGTGCGGAATACCGCCCACAACAAGAATGTAGTATGGTTGGAGTACGAGGCTTATGAAGGCATGGCCGTCAATGAAACCCGCAAGATCATTGATGAGGCTTCACACAAATGGCCCCTGATGGGTTGGGCTGTCAGTCACCGGGTCGGCACCCTCAAGCCCGGCGAGGTGGCTGTTGTGGTGGCCGTGGCTACCAAACATCGCAAGGAATCCTTCGAGGCCTGCCAGTATATCATCGATAAACTAAAGGAAAACGTGCCGATCTTCAAGAAAGAGGTCTTTGAAGATGGCGAGGAGTGGATCGGCGCACAACCGAACCGTGCGGCTCAGGTCAATTAACAGTTTAGTACCCGGCCAACTGGATGTATACCATGTAAGCCGCCGTGATAAACACAATTGACATCACCATAGACACGGAGACCAGGAGGACAAGGTCGATGAGCAACGGATCTACGGTGGGCAGGTAATTTTTTCGCTTCATAGAATCAACCGGGTTGTAGGTCGAATATCGATGACCGACCGCGATTGATTTCTGGAAAGTGTCGTACGTAGACTATCGTGTAGTTTTCTATTGCACTTTCCACGCTTTGGTGGTGGGTTTTCCTAAACCACCAGTCAAACCAAGGCGTTCAATTTCCTTGTTCTGTGAGAGTTGCACGATTCCAGCAAATGGCTTTCCTGACCCCATGCGTCATGTAAGATTACTCGTATGAAATACAGATTCAGGATTTCCGTGCAAACACGGACTTTCCGCCATTCTTCCGGAGGAGAACGACCGACTCGATCCGAATATCATGACTCAAGGCTTTACACATATCATACAGGGTCAGGGCAGCGACTGAAACAGCGGTGAGCGCCTCCATCTCTACCCCTGTCTTGGCATGGATGCTTGCCGTGGCTTCGATTACAGCATACTCGCCCTCCGCCCGGATTGTCACTGAGCAGTCGTCGAGGCCAAGCGGGTGGCAGAGCGGGATCAAGTCAGCGGTCTTCTTTGCCCCCTGGATGCCGGCGATGATGGCGGTTTGAAAGACAGGACCCTTGGCCAGGTGGAGTTCCTCCCCTTGCAGGTGCTTCATGATATCCGGCCCCAGCCACACCCGGGCCCGGGCCGTCGCACTCCGCTCGGTTACCTTCTTGCCTCCCACATTCACCATCCGCGGGCTACCCGTCGGGTCGACGTGACTCAATTTCCGCTTCATTACTTCTTCCTATCTTGAATCAAAAATAGCCATTTCATGGTCAGCGTTGCTGAAGCCTCCCGCCTTATTCTCGCACAAGCTTACCGCCCCGGAATTGAACGCATCAAGATCGAGGAAGCAGAAGGCAGGGTGCTGGCAGAAATAATCAAGGCCGACCGCGACCTCCCGCCTTTTGACCGCGTGGCCATGGACGGCATTGCCATCAACTACCAGGCCTTCGCTGAAGGATGGGAAGGCTTTCGCGTGGAAGGGCTCCAACAGGCCGGGCAGCCCCGTCTCACCCTCAAGAACGACAAAAACTGTATCGAGGTCATGACGGGGGCCATGTTACCCATTGGTTGCGATACGGTCATTCGGTATGAAGATGTGACCGTGGTGCACGAAATGGCAAAGCTGAAAGTCAAGAACATCACCCGGGGACAGCATGTGCATTTGCGTGCCCAGGACGCAAAACGCGGCGACACGCTGTTGGCGCCCGGGACCCGCCTGGCGATTGGCGAAGTGGCACTGCTGGCCGCCGTGGGATGGCTCGAATGCAACGTCTACCGATTCCCCAAGACGTGTATTGTGTCTACCGGAAACGAACTTGTGGACATCCACGATCGCCCGCTCCCGCACCAGATTCGCCGGTCCAACAGTCACGCCCTGAAGGCAGCCCTGCTCCGACTCGGTTGCCCGACGGACCTGTTTCACCTGCCCGATGATCAAAATGTAATGGAACGCGAGCTTGAGAAGCTCTTCAAGAGTTATGAAGTGGTCATTCTCAGTGGCGGCGTTTCCAAAGGCAAGTTTGATTTTGTTCCTGCCGCACTGAAGCAACTCGGTGTGGAAACCATCTTTCACCAGGTAAGTCAGAAACCCGGCAAACCCCTCTTTTGCGGCACCACCCGGAAACAGATCGTCTTTGGACTTCCTGGAAACCCGGTCTCCTCGTTTCTCTGCTTCTATCGATACATCCGGCCCTGGTTGCTGGCCAGTATGGGCATCACGCCAACGAAGGACAGCGCGGTGCTGACCGCGCCCATCGATCTCAAACAATCCGAGCTGACCCACTTTGTGCAGGTTAGCATAACCAGCGATGGCGGAAAGCGAATGGCCCGGCCAGTTCCCGGTGGCGGATCCGGCGATTTCGCCAACCTGCGTGACGTGGATGGATTCCTGGAAATCCCCGCGGGGGAAACGGGAATGGCAGGGGCAGCTTATTCCTACATTCCTTTCCGACATTACTAGGCTCCCTATTCCGCACCGCGGGATTCCAGCGTCCCGTCGTGATGGATGCTTGCTAGAAATGGGTGGTACCACTACCTTCGCGGATTAATTTCCAGGGGCACGGGGAATCCCAAATCCCCACAAATACCCTCCAATTCCAATATCTCAGCCCATGTTCGAAAGCTTAAGCCATAAAATTGACAAGGCCATCCAGACCCTCAAGGGCCAGGGGCGGATTACGGAAATCAACGTAGCCGGTACCATCAAGGAGATCCGCAAGGCGCTCATTGACGCCGACGTCAACTACAAGGTCGCCAAGGAGGTGACCGACGAGATCAAGGCGAAGGCCATGGGTCAGAACGTACTGACTTCGATTTCGCCCGGTCAGTTGCTGACCAAGATCACGAACGACGAACTCACCCAGTTGATGGGTGGTACCAGTGAAGACATTCGTGTGGAAGGAAGCCCGGCTGTAATTTTGATCGCCGGGTTACAAGGTTCGGGTAAGACTACTTTTTCCGGGAAGCTTGCCAACTACCTCAAGCGCCAGGGGCGTCAGGTTCTGCTGGCCGCCTGCGACGTATACCGGCCGGCTGCCATCGATCAGCTCAAGGTGCTGGGTAGCCAGGTTGGTGTGGACGTATACACCGACCTTGACTCCAAGGAGCCGCTGAAAATTGCCAAGGCTGCGCTCGATCACGCGCGCCAGCACAATCACCGCGTCGTGATCGTGGATACAGCCGGCCGCCTCGCCGTGGATGAGGAGATGATGCAGGAGATCGCCGCGCTGAAGGACGCCCTTAAACCCTCCGAAACACTTTTCGTCGTGGATGCGATGACCGGCCAGGACGCCGTGAATACCGCCAAGGCATTCAACGACCGCATCAATTTTGACGGGGTCGTCCTCACCAAGATGGACGGCGATACCCGGGGTGGTGCCGCCTTATCCATTCGTCGGGTCACAGAAAAGCCGATCAAGTTCATCAGCTCCGGTGAAAAGATGGAGGCGCTCGATCGCTTCTATCCCGACCGTATGGCGGGCCGAATCCTGGGTATGGGCGATGTGGTTGGCCTGGTTGAAAAGGCACAGGAGGCCTTTGACCAGGAGGAAGCCGACCGCCTGCAAAAGAAGATCCGCAAGAACCAGTTTGACCTCAACGACTTCCTCAATCAATTGGCCCAGATCAAGAAGATGGGCAACATGAAGGACCTCCTGGGTATGATCCCCGGGGTGGGCAAGGCCATGAAGGATGTCAATGTGGACGACAACGCCTTCAAGCCGCTGGAAGCCATCATCCAGTCGATGACCCTTCCGGAAAGGGAGAACCCTGAAATCATCAACAGCAGCCGCAAAGAGCGCATCGCAAAAGGTAGCGGCACTTCCGTTCAGCAGGTAAATCAGCTCTTGAAGCAGTTTACCGAGCTTCGAAAAATGATGAAAACGATGAACAAGATGGGAGGCGGCAAACGGGCTTTGTCGGCACTCAACCCCTTTGGCGGACGCTAAAAACCCACCGGAGGCTTGAACCATTGGCAGCCTGTTGCCGTTTAGTCAACAGCGCAGGTATTGCGCATGCAACAATCACGTAAACCAAACAAACCATGATGAAGAGAACCATTGTTACGGTGCTTTTCCTTTCTCTAGCTGCCGTTATCGGCTTCGCCCAGGGGCAGGACAAAAGCAAGCGACCCAGCCCTCCCCGTACCGCCGAGGGAAGTATTGATGGTGTGAAGGTCAAGATCGACTACTCCGCACCTTCCGCAAAAGGTCGCAAGATGCTGGGTGGCATTGAGCCCTTTGGCAAAGTATGGCGTACGGGCGCAAACGAAGCCACCACAATTGAGTTTGACAAGGACATCCAGGTGGAAGGAAGGGCGCTTGCGGCAGGCAAGTACGAACTCTTCTCTATCCCGGGCGAGACGGAGTGGACCATCATCTTCCAGAAAGCTTCCGGTCAATGGGGGGCATACACCTACAAAGACAGCAACGACGTTCTGCGGGTAACGGTAAAGCCGGGAAAAACACCCGCCTTCGTTGAAACCTTTGCCATAGGCGTTGACAAGGACCAGGTCACCCTGCAGTGGGAAAACACCCTGGTGGCCTTCAAGATCAAGAAAGGTTAAGCAAGTCTTAAGCAGAAACGCACAATCCCGGAGCCGGCCTTTGCTGGTTCCGGGATTTGCTTTTACAGGGTATTGAAATAGTCCACCATGAGCATGAGGTCGCGCTCGCGAGAGAGGCTAAGCTTGTTGGTCTTCTGAAACTTCGTCATTTCAGGCTCCTTTTCGGCCCAGATTTTTGTTAGTTCCTTCTTGCTCAACGGCCGAAGTTCCGTACCTGGTCCATACAGCAACACACGCTTCTTGACCAACTGGTAGTTGGGGTTGCCCGATCCGATGGCAGTATTGTAGTTGGGGCGCAGCAATGAAGTCGTGGTATATGAAAATACGTCGACTTTGCCCCAGCAGAGGACTTCCAGGAAACCCGTCAGGGCGATTCCATCCCGGGTATACTCCTTGGCATTTATAAATGAGCGCGGAAGGCCTGTAATGGAGTCATTGTATACAAAAGACTGCACCAGCTTTCCATCGAGCGACTTGAGGGTATTTTTGTCAAAGAGTACCTCGATGCCATTATTGTACACATCATACCGAATGGCCGACAACTCATAGGTCTTGTTTTCGCGATACAAGGTTATGCGGCCCTTATTCCAGTACCGCGTCATGTACGGGTCTCCTTCGAGATCCGGCCCGAGGTTGGCAGACCGCGAGGGTCTTGATTCGCGCTCCAGGTCCCGGACTATCAGGGTTGTTTTTAGGTCTTCATTACTGATTTGCCCCATTGACAATTGCCAGGTCCAAATCAGGCCGGCCACGATCATCCATTTCATACACAATTATAGGATAAAATCACGCATCCGGGGATAATCCTTGATGCCCTGAGATGGGGTATTTGCCCCTTCCCATGGTTCGACGAAAAAAATGGGGCCCTGGCATACACCAGGGCCCCATGCATTGACTCCCTAACCTAC
>JAYRXB010000427.1:0-8006 GCA_041917735.1 Cyclobacteriaceae bacterium | reverse complement strand
TTTTCTTTTTGCCGAAGCTCTCCTTGATCGGGTTCTTTGAAATGCTCCCCTCGCGCTTGATCTTGGAATACAACGGTGACTCCTGCATGCGCATCCGAATGTAGACCGACACGGCCACGAGTGCCGCCGACAACAGGAACGGTATGCGCCATCCCCAGGCGTTGAATTCCGCCACACCCACGCTTTGACGTGTAGCCAGGATGACACCGAGCGACACAAACAAGCCGAGCGTGGCTGTCGTCTGGATAAAGCTCGTGTAGTACCCGCGCCGCCCGACCGGTGCGTGTTCGGCTACATTCGTGGCCGCACCGCCATACTCACCGCCCAACGCCAGGCCCTGGATCACACGCAACACCAACACCAGCAGCGGCGCTGCAATACCGATGGTCTCGTAACCGGGAACCAGGCCGATGCCAACGGTGGAAATGCCCATGAGGATGAGCGTCACCAGGAAGGTGTACTTGCGCCCCACCATGTCGCCGAGACGACCAAAGACGATGGCACCGAATGGCCGTACGATGAACCCTACAGCGAAGGTGGCCAGCGTGGAAAGGAGCCCTACCGTCGGGTTGGTCTTCGGGAAAAACTGCTCGGAGAGGATCGTCGCTAAGCTTCCGAAAATGTAGAAGTCGTACCATTCAATGAGTGTTCCCACCGACGAGGCGGTGATGACGAACCAGAGGTTGCGTTTGTCCAGGATTTCGGGGTCTGACTTCATGACATCTTCCGGGTAAGATGGGGATCAAGTTAAAAATATGCTCATCTTCCGTAACACCATTCATCAAAAGAATATCTCCTGGGCGAGCCGGTAGGTATTCGCGTGGGCTTCGATGATATCGCGGAAGTCGGGCGAATAGCCGCCGCCCATGCTGGCCACGAGGGAAATGCCGTGGTCGTGGGCCAGGGTCAGCACCAACTTGTCGCGCTCCCGGCAGCCGGCACGGGTGACGGCCAGACGGCCCAGTTTATCGGTGTCGAGAATATCTACCCCGGACTGGAAGAATATGAAATCCGGCTCCACCTGGTCCAGCAGGTTCTTGAGGTTGTAATCGAGTGTGCTGAGGTAAAACCGGTCTGAAGTCCCGTCGGCCAAACCGATGTCCAGATCGGAAGTCTCCTTCATCAGCGGGTAGTTGTTGGCACCGTGCATGCTGAATGTAAATACGCGCGGGTCGTCGTGGAAGATCTGGGCCGTACCGTTCCCCTGGTGCACGTCGAGGTCGACGACAAGAATTTTCGTCGCGAGCCCGGCGTCGAGCAGGTCGTGTGCAGCAAGGGCAATATCGTTGAGCAGGCAGAATCCCTCGCCGCGGTTGGTGAAGGCGTGATGCGTTCCACCGGCGATGTTCATCGCAATGCCATGCTCGAGCGCAAAGCGCGCGCAGCCGACCGTACCGTTGGCGATGATCACTTCCCGGTTGACAAGCGCTTCGGTGAGCGGAAAGCCCGTGCGGCGTACTTCCTTATCGGTCAGGGACAGGTTCTTCAGGCGTGTCCAGTACGCAGCCTCGTGCGTACGCAAGACCCGCTCTTCGGCAAGGGCGAGCGGTCGGAAGATGTTCTCCTCCCGGATGGTTCCTTCGTGGAGCAGCTGCTGCGGGAGCACCTCATACTTGCTCATCGGAAACCGGTGGTTGGGAGGAAGCGGCAGGACGTAAGCTTCGCTCCAGGCGACCTTCAGCATGCCGCTCCGGGACGCTAGTGGTGATCCTTGTGCTCCGATCCATGTCCGCCCTCCCAGGCCTCATGGATGTGATGGAACTCCTCATGCAGCGCCGTCAACGCCGCCGACAGTTCTTCATCCGGGGCGCCGGCCTTCACCTTGTCGGCAAAAGCGCGGGAGCTGGCCTTGAGGTTCTCCAGTCGGGTTGTCATTTCGTCGTTGTTCACGCGCTCCGGCAGCGGCGCGCCGGCCCATTTCTCCGCTTCGGCAGCCAGCGCCTCGGCGTTGGCTTTGGCGGGCGCCAGGTTGGAGGAATCGCGAAGCGGGTGGAATGACTCGGCCATTACCATATGGTATGCATCCATGCCGGCCCACGTCATGTCATCGGTGGTCGCTTCGGTGGATTGCTCCTTCTTGCCGCCGCAGGCAACAAGCATTGAAATGATCACAAGGAAAAACAGGAAGTGTACGGTGTGTCGCGTTTTCATGGTAATTGTCAGGTTATGGGTTACAGGGTATTCTTTCTTCGATACTTGCGCCGCATCTCCAGCGCCTGCACGCCTTTCTTCAGGAGGTCGAAATACAGGGTTATGAAGAGCACCACGGTCATGAACCAGATGGCGGCAATATTGAAGTACAATGTATCAACCGTTACGCCGAGGAAACGTTTGGTGGGCACATAGAAATTCGCGCGGAAGTCAAAGAGATTGGACGGGCGATGGTCTTCAAAGTAGATGGGCGTATACTTCTGGTGCAGGCGTCCGTCGTAGGGAACCACCTTATGCGTCTCCATGCGGGCTTCGACCAGGTCGTTCACGGCGGCGTTGGTATAGCGCAACCGCATTTCTTCCAGCCGGGCGCTATCGGCTTTCGTCGGAGCCAGTTCGCGATAGCGTGCTTCGCGCTTGGCCAACGACGCGGAATCAATCTTCCGGTACATGGCGGTCAGCCGGGCGAGCAATTCACGGGTCTTCCGGAAGGTCAGCGAATCGAACTTCCCTACTTCCAATTTCGCCATCAGGTCCGGCATCGGCCGGCGAATGACGGATTCGGTTTCATAGGTCAGCTCCGACCGCAATATCTCCAGTGCTTCCCGGACGCCGGCGTGGTTCTTGTCGCGCCAGTGCGTGCGCCAGCCCGCCAGGTTCGACAGCCGGGTCTCCAACTGGGGCCTGACGTACACATGCTTTCCAAAGGCTGCCTTCCGTTGCTGGTCGAGCGAAAAGAAGATCTTCTCATACGGGTTGTCCTTGAACTGCGTGACCATGAACGCCTCGTAGGCCCACCGCGATGCCATCACCTCACCCATCACCGGTATGGTCACCGGGTTGCCCACCTGGGGGTTGAACTTGTCGAACCGGATCACCACGCCGCTCATCAGGAGTTGCGGGATCACCAGCACCGGGATAAGGATGTAGATCGTGACGGCGGAATCGAACGCGGACGAGATGTTCAGGCCAAGCACGTTGGCAAAACAGGAACAGGTAAACAAGATCATCCAGTACCGAATCTCCGTAAGCGGGATCTCCAGGATCATGTTTCCGACAATCAGGAAGGTCAATGTCTGGATGGCGGACAAGCCGAAGAGGATAATGATCTTCGAGAAAAGGTAACTGCTGTTGCTCAGGTGAAGGAAGGCCTCGCGTTTTCGGATCTTGCGATCGCGGAAGATCTCCTCCGCACTCACAATCAGCCCGACAAACAACGCCACCACCACACTCATGAAGAAATAGACCGGGATGTTTTCGTTTTCAAAGAACACATACCCTTTCCCCTCATCGCCGGTGACGTCGTAGTACTTCACAAAATAGGCCATGAAGAGCGCCAGCACCGGTGACAGCGAGAGGTTGATCACCATGTATTGCTTGTTGGCCAGTTTCGAAAGCAGGTCGCGGGTGACGAAAGTTTGAAGTTGCTTGAACCAGTTTGGGATCTTCTGCGTCACCGGCAACGGAACCTTTACCTCTTCGATCCGGGGAATCTTTATCCGCTGCTTGAAATACTGGTACCATTGCCCCGGGGATATCTTCCTGGTATTCGTGAACCGGCCAAACTCGTTGACGACGCGCGTCTCGATGATGTTGAAGACCTGCTCGGGATTGATGTTACCGCATTCCGGGCAGGCCCCCGGCGTCTTGGTGGCCGCGTTGATGATGTCCTGGAAATACGTGACCGCCTCCACGGGGTTGCCGTAGTAAATCTGAAATCCGCCGACATCCAGAATGAGGAGCGTGTCGAACATCTTGTAGATGTCGGACGACGGCTGGTGGATGACGACGAAGATCATTTTCCCCCGAAGCGACAATTCCTTCAGCAGGTCCATGATGTTTTCAGAGTCCCGGGACGAAAGTCCCGAAGTAGGTTCATCCACGAAAAGGATGTTGGGTTCGCGCAACAGCTCCAGGCCGATGTTCACACGCTTGCGCTGTCCACCGCTGATGGTCTTCTGCAAGGGTGAGCCAACTTTCAGGTCCTTGATTTCCGTGAGCCCGAGGCTCGTCAGGACCCGGTTGACGCGCTCTTCGGTTTCTGCCCGAGAAAGCTTGCCAAAGCACAGGCGTGCGGCATAGTACAGGTTTTCAAAGACGGTGAGGTCTTCCATCAGGAGGTCGTCCTGGGGAATGAACCCGATGATACCCTCCACCCGTTCCGGGTTTTCGTGGATGTCAATGCCGTTGATGAGCACCCGGCCGCTGGAGGGCCGCTCGGATCCGTTGAGCACGTTGAGCATGGTGGACTTGCCCGAGCCGCTGCCGCCCATCAGGCCGATGAGCTTCCCTCCCTTTTCGGTTACCGTTACATTCTGCAGCCCGGCACGACCCGATTTGAAATGGTAGAAGATGTGCTCGGCCACAAAGCTGATCTCCGTGCCAGACTCTTCCTGGAGGAACTTGCTGACGATGTCGCTGTAGTAGATCGTATCAATCTTGCTTCCCCGGAATGTAGAACCGGTCGGAAAGACTTCGATTTTCCGGCTCTTGAACGGTTGGCTGTTGATATACAGTGAGGTAATGCCGAGGTACTTGACAAAGTACGTCTCGATATCGGCCAGGCGGAGCACTGCGATGAGCCCGGTGAGGTTTTTGGCAATGATGCGGGGGCCTGCATGCTTGAAATCGCCGGACCCTTCGTCTATGATGAGGATGTTTTTTGAATTGAGCTCTTCCACATCCTGGCCCATCACGAAGGTGCGCATAGCCTGGATGTCCTTGATCGGTATTTTCAGCGCCTCGCCGATGTAGAAGATCAGGTTCTCCTGGCGTTCCGAGATGTGGCCTTCCGCATACACCAGTTCGATGATCTTGATGACGATCACCGCCTTTTGTTGCATGGTGAGCGCCTGGTTCACCTTCTTGGAGATCTGCATGATGTGTGCCCAGTCGTCCACAAACTGGGCGGTCTCATCATCCATGGTCACCAATTCGGCGCCGGGGGTCTTCCGGTTGGCCTTTACAAACTCATCGAAAAGATTCAGGTAATAGCGGGTACCTTCCTGGTTGAGGTGTAGCGACAGGAAGTCCCTGATGTTGGCCCGTTCGTCGTCCGTGATCCGCTCCTTGGCCACAATGGCAAAAAGCTGGACAATCGCCTTCAGAAGTTCTTCACTCATGCAACGGTCCGGTTCCTCATTTCCGGCTCAAAATAGGCAAAAAACACGGTCTTTGGGGTACAACGGAAATCTTTCTTTGGGGTTGGCCAGCCGGATGTTGTTCCAATTGTGGCCGAAAAACTTTTTCTTTGCTGCACACAACCACCCTATGAAAAAATCAATTGTTGCTTTCCTTTTTTCCGCTGTCACATTCGTTGCCCAGGCTCAGAACTCCATCCTGTGGGAAGTTACGGGCAACGGCCTGGAGTCACCCTCCTACCTGCTCGGCACGCTGAAGTTCATCGGTGTCAAAGAATACATCTTCCCGAAAGAATTCAAGGAGAAGATGGACAAATGCAAAATCTTCGCTATCGAAGACCAGGTTGACCACAAAGCGCAGATGGAAATCAACAAGGCCCTCCATTTGCCCAAAGGAAAATCCCTGGCCACCGAGCTCTCACCGGAAGACTATGCAACGCTGGTCGCATTTATGGAGAAGGAGTTTCACATCCCACAGGCCAAGTTCGAAAAAGACCTCGGCAAACTCATCCCCCTGGCGCTGTCGATCAACATGACGCGCATGGCGCTTGGTGAAGATGTGAAGTACTACGACATCGAACTGCTGCTCACCGCCAAAAAGGAGAAACTGAAGACGTATAGCCTTGAGCCCATCAAGCGCGAAGCGGAGGCCATCCAGTCTTTCCCGATGGAAGAACAAAAGAAGGCGCTCATGGAAAGCGTGAAGAACTTCGAAGATCAAAAGAACGACTACAAACAACTGGAAGCTGCCTTTGACGCCAATGACCTTGACCGGATTTTTTCACTGACGCTACACCCGACAGAAGATCACCCGGATTTCGTGGAAGTATTCTATACGAAACGCAACCTGGAGTGGATGCCGAAGATTGAGCGGATGATGCGCGACAAGCCGGCATTCATCACCGTGGGGATCACGCACCTGGAAGGTGACCAGGGTCTCCTGGCCTTGCTGCGGGCAAAAGGATACACCCTTACCCCCGTGCCCCTGTCCAGGTAGCCTATCCGATATATTTGGTGAGGATATCCGAGAGGATCAGTAGTCCTTCCCGGAGTGGCTCGTCCTTCAGGCTGTTCAGGTCATCCACCGGAATTCCTTCCTTGGTCACTTTTGTGTCCAGCGGGATTTCGGCGGATTTCTTCTTGGCTTCCTCCATCTGTTTCCGGCGCTCAGCCTCGTTGAGCGAGATGCGGGTCTCACCGTAACTCTTACGGGCTTCCTCGACATCGCCGGCGTACTTCTTCAGCGAGGCATCATACTTCAGACGTTCCTGGTAATCGCGCGACAGGCTCGCAACCAGCTTGTCATTTACATTCACGGCTGGCTGGAAATCGGCCTTGCGAATCACATCCCAGGGCAAAGCATTGGGTCGAGAGCTTTCACCAAACTGCTGCGGGTCAAATGGCGAAGGAAGCTGGATGTCGGGTGTAACTCCCTTGTTCTGCGTACTGCTGCCCGTAACGCGGTAGAACTTCTGCGTTGTCAGGTTGAGCTGACCTACCTTGTCCTGATCCGGAATCCATTGCGCCAGGTCCAGAACGGCCTGTACGGTACCCTTTCCGAACGTCGACTCTCCGACGATGACACCCCGCTTGTAGTCCTGGATCGCGCCAGCAAAAATCTCTGACGCGGAAGCACTGAATCGGTTGGTCAGCACCACGAGCGGACCATCATAAACCACCTCCCGGTTATCATCCACGTAGGCTTCAACCCGGTTGGCCGGGTCGCGCACCTGCACGACGGGGCCTTCCTTGATAAACAACCCGGTGAGGTCGATGGCCTCCGGAAGCGAACCGCCGCCGTTGTTTCTCAAGTCTACCACCACACCCTGGACGCCCTCCGCCTTCAACTCCTGGAGTATCCGCTTGACGTCGCGTGTCGTGCTCCGGTAGTTGGGGTCGCCCTTCTGATACGCCGCAAAGTCCATATAGAAACTGGGAAGCGAAACCACACCCAGTTTGACCGTCTTGCCATTGAGGGTATAGTTCACCACTTTCTTTTTGGCCGCCTGATCTTCGAGCTTTACCTTTTCCCGGACGAAGCTCAAGATGACGGGAGGACCATTTATACCTGTCTGGGCCGGGAGCACTTGCAACCGGACTTCCGTGCCCTTGGGGCCTTTGATCAACTTGACGACCTCGTCGAGGCGCCAGCCTACAACATCCACCATTTCACCGTCCTTTCCCTGGGCTACACCCGAGATCAGGTCGTTGGCGTGAAGTGTCTTGGCCTTGTCGGCCGGTCCACCCGGGATAATCTCAGCCACTTTGGTATAGTCGTTCTCAGTGGTCAGCCTCGCTCCAATTCCTTCCAGCGACAGGCTCATGCTCTGCCGAAAAAGGTCGGACGCTTTAGGCGACAAATAGCTGGTGTGCGGATCGTAGGCCTCGGTGATGCTGTTCATGTAGAAGCTGAACACATCCTCACTGTTGATCTGGTCATAAGACTTGAGAAGGCGTTCATAGCGCTTCTGCAGCAAGTCCGCAATCTCTGGCTGTGTCTTGCCGGCGAGTTTAAGCGATAGAGCCTGGCTCTTGATGATCTTGCGCCATACATCGTCCAACTCCTGGGATGTCTTGGCCCAGGCTGCATTGTCACGGTCTGACTCGTACGATTCCTCCACCGTGTAGTCAAACTCCTGACTTGCGAGCGACTTCACGACGTAATTTAAGCGCGCGCGGTAGCGCTCCTGGAACAGGGAATAAATCGCAAACGCG
>JAYRXB010000426.1:0-2591 GCA_041917735.1 Cyclobacteriaceae bacterium | reverse complement strand
GTTTTCACAGCTCTACAACCGTCACGTAGCCTACATGCTGGCGGTCGATAAAGCAGAAGATGTCCTGGCGGACTATTTCAAGAAGTACGGCAATTACTACCTCACGGCCGACCAGACCGAGAAGCTAAGCCTCGACTTGCTCGTCCGGGAGATCCAGAGTATAGCCAATCTCTATGAGTCGCACCGGCTGTACGTCTACAAATCGTGCATGATGGTATTCCACCGACTGTTTGTGGAGGGGGAGGAGAATGTGAACTCGGAGGAGGAAAGCATTGAAGATGTTTTCGGCCGGGTGCAGGACATTTTTGACCGGTACAACCTGGATCCGGTTTACTACCACCTGAACTTGCTCTTTGAGTTTCTCAAGTTGGAGTACTACAATCACTACAAGGTTTTCAAGCAGGCCGAACGGTATTACGAGGAAGTGAGTGATGCCGCCTCCAACCTGCTGGTCAATTACCCCTACTACACCTTCTCCATACGTTTTCTCATCTCCAAGCTGGAGCGTGCACTGCGCATGGGCACAGAAGGTGAGCTCCATGCCGAACAGAAGGAAATGCTGGTCGATTTCGAGCCTGATCCCAATAACATACCGCAGCATGTGATTTATTCGGTGTATAACGCCTTGTGCAGCTATTACGCCGGCCGGTATGAGGAGTCGGCCAAATTGCTCAACACCCTCATCAACGAAGTGAGCCTGAAGAAGTATCCCTTGGCGCAGACCGAGATCAAGGCATTGCTCTGCCTGCAGTACTGCATGCTGAAGGATATCGATTTGTTCAACCAGCTATCGAATAGTGTTCAACGAAACATTCGTATCCTTGGCAAGGATGCATGTGAAAACGTGCTGCTGTTTCTTAAAATTCTCAAGATTGCGGTCAGCGAGGCGAAACGGGAGAAAGACAAGAAAATCTCGGCCTTGATTCCGAAATTGAAAGGATTGACGGTAGGCTACTTTTCACCCACTTCCTACATCCGCATGGATGACAAGTTTGTCGAGCGGCTGATCGCCCTCGAGATCCAGAGCGGTGGTCCCTGGAGTGATGACGACGACTAAATAGCGAGGTCGGAGATGCTGTCGTGCGTCAGCGGCTTGTTCAGGTAGAGCTTGACGCTGGTATACTTTTTTGAGCGATTTACGTCCTGCGGATTGATGGAGGAGGTGAGCATCACGATCCGGCATTTCTTTTTGGTGCTCGTCATCAGTTTTTCAAACTCATCCAGAAACTGGAATCCATCCATCAAGGGCATGTCGATATCCAGGAAGATCACGTCGGGCAGAACTTTGTCGGCGAGATCAAGTTTTTCGATGTTCCGAAGGAATTCAATGGCACTGCGCGCGCCGGTGTGGATAAAAATGTGATCCGCGATGGATGCAGCCTCCACCATCTTCTGATTGATGAGATTGTCAATCTCGTTGTCGTCAATCAGCATTACAGAACGGTAACGTTTTGGTGCCATGGGTTGAATGGGTCACAATGTAGTTACCCGCCTAACCAAATGCAAGCCTTGTTCACGGGAGAGTACGGAATCGCGAGCACCGAATTCAGAATACCAAAAACGGTCTACCGAATTTGTATTCCGCGATCCGAATTAAAGGAAGGGTGTGCCGTGCGGAACCTGACTACACGTCAAACTTGATTCCCTGCGCAAGTGGCAGGCTGGTGCCGTAGTTGATCGTGTTGGTCTGACGCCTCATGTAAATCTTCCACGAGTCCGATCCGGACTCACGACCGCCCCCGGTTTCCTTTTCGCCGCCAAAAGCGCCGCCTATTTCAGCTCCCGATGTCCCAATATTCACATTGGCGATGCCGCAGTCGCTTCCGGCCGCAGACAGGAATTTCTCCATTTCCATCATGTTGGTGGTCATCATGGCGGAAGAAAGCCCTTGCTTGACGCCATTCTGGAACCGGATGGCCTCGTCGATGGTCTTGTACTTGATCAGGTACAGGATGGGCGCAAAAGTCTCCTGCTGAACAATCGGGAATTCGTTCTTTACCTCCGCAATAGCGGGCTTTACATAGCAGCCCGACTCATATCCCTTGCCGGTCAGCACGCCGCCCTCCACGAGAATCTTGCCGCCTTGTTTTTTCACTGCCTTCAGTGCGTTGAGGTATCCTTCCACCGCGAGTTTGTCGATGAGCGGACCCACGTGATTCTTGGAATCGAGCGGGTTGCCAATGTGCAATTGGCCATAGGCCTTGCGCAGCTTCTCTTTCACCGTGGCATATATCTTCTCGTGTACGATCAGGCGGCGGGTAGTGGTGCAACGTTGTCCGGCCGTTCCCACGGCTCCAAACAACGCGCCGCGGATCGCGATGTCGAGATTGGCATGCTCCGATACAATGATGGCGTTGTTGCCCCCGAGTTCCAGGAGCGGACGCCCCAGGCGCTGCATCACCGTAGTGCCGACGGCCTTACCCATCCGGACGGAGCCGGTTGCGGACACCAGCGGGATGTCTTCACTCGCCGCCAGCCATTGTCCGACGCGGTAGTCGCCATTAATGACACACGACACGCCCTCCGGTACGGCATTTCTTTTGAACACCTCGTTGATGATGTTTTGGCAGGCAATGCTGCAGAGCGGTACT
>JAYRXB010000425.1:0-5120 GCA_041917735.1 Cyclobacteriaceae bacterium | reverse complement strand
GAGGTCGATGCTGGCAAACTCAGGTCCCAGGAACGCGAATGAGCCAGGAACCAGTACGTAGTTCTGGATCAGCCAGTTGATCGGCACGGTAATGCCGATCACGAAGATCACCGCGATACCGAGGCCAAATGCTGTCTTCACCTTCTTGGAAATAGCCAGGAAGGAGCACATGCCCAGGAAGTAGGCAAAAATCATGTTGTCGATGAAGATCGACCGTACGCCAATGTTAATGATGTTTTCCATGCTTACTCCGTTATTAATGTCCTTCGCGGTATCCGTTCAATGTCCGTTGTACCCAGATGATGATTCCCAACAGGATACAGGCACCTGCAGGCAAAAGCAGCAGGCCGTTGCCCTGGTACGGGATACCCAGCTCAGCAAATACTTTGAAGCCCCAGATCGATCCACCGCCAAACAACTCGCGCACGAGTGCAAGCGTCATCAGGATCAGTCCGTAACCAAGCCCGTTGCCCAATCCGTCGAGAAATGACGGCCAGGGCTTGTTGCCCATCGCGAACGCCTCGAGTCGCCCCATCACAATGCAGTTCGTAATGATCAGGCCGACGAACACAGAAAGCTGCTTGGACACGTCGTATACATAGGCCTTCAGGAGCTGGTCGACCAGGATTACCCAGAGCGACACCACCGCCAGCTGTACGATAATCCGGATACGCGACGGGATGGTGTTGCGCATCAGCGAGATGGCCACGTTGGAACTCGCCGTTACCACTGTCAACCCGAGTGCCATCACAAAGGCTGGCTTCATCTGGGTGGTTACCGCCAACGCCGAACAAATCCCCAGCACCTGCACCGTGACCGGGTTGTCCAGGTCGAGCGGATTGGATACCAGTTTTTGGTTCTTCTTGGAGAAGAGCGGCTCAGCCTTCTTCTCCTTTACTTCTTCAACAACTTCTGTCGCTGCACTCATGGGTTATTGATTTACAGGTACGTTCTTCTTCAGATAGCTCTCATAGCATGCCAGGTAGTCCTTGAGCATGTTGTTGACGCCTTTGCCGGTAAGCGTAGCTCCCGACATGCCGTCAACTTTGTGCGCATTGTCGGAGTAATCGTGGCCTTCGCCTTTTTGCATATCGACGGAAACCAGCTTTCCACCGTTATCAAAGATCATCTTGCCTTTGTAACGATCCTGGATTTCGTCGGATGAAATGCGCGCGCCGAGACCCGGGGTCTCTCCAACGTGCTGAAACTTCACGCCTTGAATGGTCGAGAAGTCAGACTTCACGGCGACAAAGCCGGAGATGTTGTTCCACAGTCCGTAGCCGAATACCGGCATGACGGCATACTCTACCTTGGTGGGATCTGCCTGGTTGCGGAACTCGTATACCGGCAAAAGGCGGTCGGCCGGCGCTTTCTTGTACTCCTTGGCCAGGTCCACCTGGTCGGGCATCATCCCTTCCTTAATGTTGCCGGAGAAATCCAGGACAAAACCTTTGACCTGGCTTTCATAGATCGCATTGATATCATCTTCTTCCTTCAGCGTTAGTACCGAAGAGAGGATGTTTTGCTTTTTCTCCATGGCGATGTTTGCATCCTGTTTGTCCTTCAGACTCACGGAAGCAAAGGCCAGCAGGCCACCGCACACCACGGTGATGGCGGCCGAATACAATAAGATGTAAGTGTTAGACTGTCGCACGTTGTAATCTCCGGTTTTTGTTGGCACTCACGACAAAATAATCAATCAGCGGGGCAAAGACGTTCATCAGCAGGATCGCCAGCATAATTCCTTCCGGGTAAGCCGGGTTGAATACGCGGATCAACACCGTGAACACGCCAATCAGCAATCCATAAATCCATTTGCCTGTCTCGGTCTGTGCGGCTGTCACCGGGTCGGTGGCCATGAAAACCGCACCGAAGGCCAGGCCGCCCATCACCAGGTGGTAGTGAGCCGGGAGTTGTGTAAACGGAGCAGAGCCGAGAACATTGAGCAACAAGCCCATGCCCCAGGCGCCCGCAAACACGCTGACAATAATTTTCCAGCTGCCCACCCCGGTAAACACCAGGATGAAGGCACCGATGAGGCACATCAGCGTAGACGTTTCACCGATGCAACCCGGGATAACGCCAATGAACATATTCCACATGCTATAGATTCCATCCGCCCAGCCGGCACCAAAGGTGGAAAGGTCATTTACGACGTTGCCGGTACTGGCCGCAGCAACCGCCAACGGGGTAGCACCGGAGTAGCCGGCGACCGGCTTAACACCTTCGCCAAGGAACGTCCATACTTCACCGGAAATCTGTGAGGGATAGGCGAAGTAGAGAAACGCGCGGGCTGTCAATGCAATATTCACCACGTTCATGCCCGTTCCACCGAAGGCTTCTTTGCCGATGATTACCGCAAAGGCGGTAGCCACCGCTACTTGCCACAGCGGGATATCCGGGGGCATCACCAGCGGAATAAGCATACCGGTGACGAGGTACCCCTCATTGACCGGGTGGCGACGAATGGTGGCAAAAACGAATTCGATACCGAGACCCACGGCGTAAGAAACAATAATGATGGGCACCGTCTTCATCAGCCCAATGAATACCGCGTCCATGAACGTGCCGGCCTGGCCCGTAGCGAGGTGATGCTGGTGGCCAACGTTCCATACCCCGAAGATGAGGCAGGGAAGCATGGCGATAACAACGGTCATCATCAGTCGCTTGAGGTCGATCGCATCGCGGATTTGCGCGCCCTTGGCATCGGTTGTCGTGTTCGGTGTGAACAGGAAGGTCTCAAAGGCCTCGTAGGCGAAGAAATACTTCTCCCACTTACCTCCCTTTTCAAAATTATGCTTGACGGAATCAAGCTGGTTTCTCAGAAACTTCATACGTCTGTTAGCTCAAGCGGATCAATTCAAGTCCCTCCCGCAGGATACCCTGCACATTGTGTTTGGAAACATCGGCAAACTCGCAGAGGGCGAGGTCTTCTTCGATGACTTCATAGATTCCCAGTGCTTCCATCTCGTCGATGTCTTCGGCGAGAATGCTCTTGATCAGATGGCCGGGAAGGATGTCCATCGGAACCAGTTGCTCCCACACGCCAGTCTGTACCATGGCACGCGGTTCACCGTGGGTATTGGTATTGATTTTGAATTCTTTGTTTGGCGTCAGGAAGGAGAACAGCCCCCAGGCACGCTGAACGCTGAGCTTGTTGGCACCGGGTGTAATCCACCCGATAAACTCGTAATCGTTTCCTTCCGGCAGCAGGGTAACCTGATGGTCATGAAACCCAAGGTATCCGTCTTTGCCCACGTTGGTGCCGGTGAGCGCGTTGCCCGAAATGAACCGCACATTCTCCGTCGCCACGTTATTCGCCGTGAGGCTCTTCATGGAAGCGCCCGTCACCGTCTTTACGTAGTGCGGGGTCTTGGCTTCGGATCCGGTGATGGCCACCAATTTGGACGCATCGTAAATTCCCTGGAGGAAAAGCTTACCAATCTGAATGACACCAAACGGGTTGATGGTCCACACGATTTCACCCTTGTTGATCGGATCGATGTGGTGAATCTGTACACCCACGCAGCCGGCCGGATGAGGGCCTGAAAACTTGTTCACTTCTGCTCCCTTGGCTTGCGAGAACACGGTCGAAAGGTCGCTGGCGTTGTGAATGTTGATGTGAACTTGCCCGGAGGTCAGTTTCTTGAGGATATCCACCCCTGTCTGGAAGAAGTGGTCCTGGCCTTTGAACAGAAAGCTGTAGTCGGGGGCCAGGGGTGCGGTATCAAATGCACTGATGTGGATGGCTTTCGGCGTGGCCGACGGGTCGGCCAGGATGCCAAAAGGGCGTTGTACCAGGTTGGCCCATACGCCGGAATCCAGCATCTGCGATTTGATGTCCTCCACCGACAGGTTAGCGATTTCGGAAACCGTATGCTTCTTGAACGGTAAGTATTCCACGGTTTTATCGGCGAGAACAACCACCTCGAGCAAGGCGCGTTTTTCTCCCCGGGTCACGCGAACTACCTCGCCACTAACCGGGCTGGTAAACTGGACGCGTTCGAGCTTTTTGTCGTGGAACAGGGGGCTGCCCGCCTTTACGGTATCCCCTTCTTTGACAACAACTTTTGGGATATAGACCCCCTGAAAATCAGTTGGCTTGATGGCTACGGAGTCGGCAGGTCCGGATTCCCCGGTTTTTGCTGCCGCCTTGCCGGCCAGGTTGATGGTAAATCCCTTCTTGAGACGGATAAATTTGCCCATGGGTTCAGGTATGGAAATAGGGGCTTTTTAAGCCATGGCAAAATTAGTAATAATCCACTCCCGGCAAGGTTTCCCGCCCCTTTTTTGAGGTTTTTGAGGCGGCTGTTTAGCGCTTTCTGGCAGGCCCGATCATGCGCGCCAGCGCCATGCGAACAACCTCGTCAACCTGCTCGTCGATCGTTATGTGGGTGGTGTCCAATTCGATGGCATCAACGGCCTTCCGCAACGGGCTTTCTTTACGTGTGCTATCGATTTCATCGCGTTTTCGGAGGTTGTCAATGATGGAGTCAATGTCGACCATTTCGTCCCGGGCGAGGAGCTCCTTTTGGCGTCGGAAAGCGCGGACCAGGATGTCGGCCCCCATAAAGACCTTCAATTCGGCATCCGGAAACACGACAGTTCCGATATCCCGTCCGTCCATCACCACGCCGCGCTCTTTGCCCATGCGGCGTTGCTGATCGACCATGGCATGGCGCACGGCCGGCAGCGCGCTTACCTGGCTGACGTTTTCCGACACCCGCATTTCCCGGATTTCCCGCTCCACGTTCAGTCCGTTCAGGTAGGTCTCCGACCTGCCCTCCTTGTTAACCCGGAAACTAACCTTTACCTGGTCGAGGTACCGCTGGACCTCTTTGGGGTTGGTCAGGGCGACGTGGTGTTCAAGAAAATTGAGGGTGACCGCCCGGTACATGGCTCCCGTGTCGATATACCGAAATCCCAGGATGCGGGCCGTTTCTTTTGCCGTAGTGCTTTTGCCGCACGCCGAGTAGCCGTCGATGGCGACGATGATGTTGCGCATGCCTAGCAATCTTTCTGCGGACAAGGGATCGGCTTACCCGCCTTTAGTTTCTTGTGAGGCTTATGACGGTTGGAGGCGCAGGAAAACAGGATAACGGTAGCCAGAAAAAGCACCG
>JAYRXB010000424.1:0-2290 GCA_041917735.1 Cyclobacteriaceae bacterium | reverse complement strand
TTGCTCTCCCAGTCTTCATCGGAGATGTTCTCTTTCAGGATATTCACGTGGAGGTTTCCATCGCCGAGGTGACCAAAGCAGACGGTGTTGAATCCATACGCTTTACCGATTTCCTTGATGCCGGCTATGAGTTTGGGAAGGTTTCCGCGGGGAACTACGACATCATCGCTTTTGGTCAGCGTGTACCAGTTGACCGCCGGCGAAATGTTCTTCCGGATTTTCCAGAGTTCCTCTTTTTGTGCCGTGCTCTCGGCGAACAAGACTTCGCCGCTGTGGAATTTCTCCACCACACCCATGACCCGCTCGGCGTCCCGCATCAACACCTCTTCGTCGTTACCGTCCAGTTCGCAAAGCAGGTAGGCGTTCATGCCCTCAACCAACCGCGTGGTCACGGGGCTGTTCAGCACTTTCTCGCAATACTCAAAAGTCTTGGCGGCAGCTTGGCGTTCGAAGAACTCCATCCCCGACGGATTGATGCCGGCTACGAAGATCGCCGCAATGGCCTCACAAGCCTCTTCGTTGGTCACAAAGGGGATCATCATGAGTACGTTCTTCTGCGGATAGCCCCTGAGCTTGAAGACAATTTTGGTAATGACACCGAGCGTTCCTTCGCTGCCGCACATCAGCTGGGTGAGGTTGTAACCGGTAGAATTTTTCAGCACGTTAGCAGCCGTCCAAATGATTTCACCGGTGGGCAGCACCACTTCCATGTTAATGACGTAGTCGCGTGTCACACCGTATTTAACTGCCTTGGGTCCTCCGGAATTGTTGGCGAGGTTGCCACCCAGGAAGCAGCTGCCTCGGCTGGCGGGGTCGGGTGGATAGAAAAGACCTTTCTCCTTTACTGCGTTTTGAAAGACTTCGGTGATTACGCCCGGTTCTACGGTGGCCAGCAGGTTGAGTTCGTCGATGTTCAGAATCTTGTTGAAACGCTCCATGGAAAGGACCACGCCGTTCTTTACCGGAAGGGCACCGCCGCTCAACCCGGTGCCGGCACCACGCGGAGTAACGGGAATTTCATGCTGGGAGCACAGTTTCAGGATCTGGCTTATTTCTTGCGGTGTACCTGGCCTGAGCACCACATCGGGGGCAAAGAAGTAATCTTCGGTCTTGTCATGGCCGTAGTCTTGTTTGCGTTCCGCATCGAGGAGGACATGGGAATCACCGACAATGCTTCGAAAATGTTCGATCACCCCGGCGGGCACCCGGGAGGGGGCAACCTCCGCCGTTTTCGTTTCTGCCATGAATGCGTTAGATTTACTTACTTTTTAAACTTTCCTGTCATGCGGTTGGCGAGCAAAGGTACGCAAAACCGATTTTTTTATACCGGTCTTTCCCTGCTGCTTTTGGGGCTGCTGTTTGCCTCGTGCGGCAGTGCAAGAAAACCCCGTGCGCATGAAGAAAAAATCGGCACCGTAATCAAGGCAGCGCGCTCCTACTATGGGACACCCTACAAGTGGGGAGGTACCACCCGGTCGGGTATGGATTGTTCCGGGCTTACATCCAATGCGTACCGGACCATTGATGTTACCTTGCCCCGCCAGACCACCCAACAAGTGAAGGTTGGTACGAAGGTCAAGAAACTCAAGGACGTGAAGGAAGGCGACCTGGTGTTCTTTGCCACAGGGAAAAAGAAAAAGGAAATCACGCACGTGGGTATCGTCACCGACGTGAAGTCAAAAGACAACATCAAGTTCATTCACGCCTCAACCTCCCTGGGCGTTGTGGAAACCAACCTCTATTCGGACTACTACATCAAGCGGTATCGGACGGCACGCCGCGTGGTGGAGGAGCCATAGTCGTCCGACGCCGCGGCGAATCGGGACACGCATTTTGTCGCATCTTTATTACCTTTCCATGATGTAATTGATCAGCCATGAATTCTACCCGTCGCCGTTTTCTAAAGTCAACCGCTGCCCTCGCTTCCTTCTTTTCGTTCAACACGCTTTCGGCACGCTCACCGGCTGCAGGTTCGGCGCCAACGGTTATTTCTACCTGGGACTTTGGAAAGGGTGCAAATGAAGCTGCCTGGAAAGTACTCTCGGCGAAAGGCAGGGCATTGGATGCTGTGGAACAAGGTGTTTGGGTTCCGGAAGGCGATCCGAAGGAGACAACCGTAGGGCTTGGTGGTGCACCCGACCGGGATGGAAGGGTAACACTCGATGCTTGTATCATGGATGAACATGCCAACTGCGGCGCAGTACTCTGTCTCGAGCACATCGTCCACCCAATCTCCGTGGCGCGCAAGGTTATGGAGAAAACACCGCACGTAATCCTTGCGGGAGACGGA
>JAYRXB010000423.1:0-4632 GCA_041917735.1 Cyclobacteriaceae bacterium | reverse complement strand
GGCGGGTTGCTTCAAAAGTAAGCAACGACGCTGACTAAAGGTAGGGCGAATCCGAAATGGCTAAAGCCGGGTTTTGGGGAGGCGCCGGGGCTTAGCTGTTCCAGATCTTCCAGGATTTTTCAGCCTGGATGTGAAGCATTTCCAACCCGTTCTTGATGGTGCACCCGTGCATTTCAGCTTTCTGGAGAAAGAGGGTACGCGCCGGGTTGTAGATGAGGTCGTACACGAAGTGATTGGCGCCAAGCATTTCGTAGTCGATCGGAGGAGAAGCGTTCGTATTGGGGCTCATCCCCAGCGGTGTTGTGTTGATGATCAGGTTGAAATCCGACAAAACTTTCGACTTTTTCCCGAGGTCTGCATACGTGAAGTCGCCCTGGCCTTTTTCGCGGGACACCCGTTTATGGGCGATGCCAAGCTTTTTGAGGGCAACCTGGACCGCCTTGGCAGAGCCCCCGGTACCCAGGATGAGGGCTTGGGAGCCGGGTGAGTTGGGGAACCATTTCTCGATGGTCTCGCGGAAGGCGTCGCTGTCCGTATTAAACCCGGTAAGTTTGCCGCCGGAGATCTTGATTACATTCACGGCGCCAATTTCCCTGGCTGCAGGATCAATTTCGGAGAGATACTTCATGACCTGCTCCTTGTACGGGATTGTCACGTTGAGCCCAACGAGTTCGGGCATATCCTTAAGCATGCCGGGAAGGGCGTCAATGCTCGCCAAGGGGTACAAATCATAGTGATAATCGCGAAGGCCTTCCTGGAAGAACTTCTCATCAAAATAGTTCTTGGAGAAGGAATGGCTCACCGTGGAGCCGATCAGGCCAAATCTTTTTTCCATAATCAGTTTTTTGCGCGGAGGTAGGCCGCAGTCTTTTCGATGGCCACCACCAGGAAGATTCCGGCGGCAGCAAATAATATGGCGTAGAAGACCTTGGGGTCTTGCTGCGTCACCTCGAGGTAACGCCCGGGGAGAACACTCTTGTCAAAGGCGGGAACCTGGACACCCTCGTGGTTGAAGCGATAAGCAATCACTTCTTTCCATGGCCATACTTTGTTGAGGGATCCAATCATGAAACCCGCCAGGAGGGCAAGGGCCGGATACCGGTAGTGCGTGAGGATCCAGCTGAGCACATGCGAGAAACCAATGAGTCCGAGCAGGCAGCCAACACCGAAAACAAGGATTACCGGCAGGTTGAATTCAATCAATGCGGTAATCATGTATTCATACTTGCCGATCAGCAGCAACACGAAAGCGCCGGAAATCCCCGGTAAAATCATGGCGCAGATCGCAAGCGCTCCGCAGAAGAAAATGAACAGGAGGTTGGTCGGCGTCTCCGTGGGCGAGAGCACCGTTATCAGATAGGCAATCGCAATGCCGAGGATAAAGGCAATCACCGTTCCCAGGTTCCAGCGGCGAATGTCGCGCATGATCAGCGGGGACGATACCAGGATCAGGCCGAAGAAAAATGACCAGATGGCAATGGGGTGATTATCCAGGAGGTAGGTCATTAAGCGGGCCAGCGACAAAAGACTGGTGAGAATGCCCGCCAGTACGGTGATGAGAAAATTCCCGTTGATGTGTTTCCAGAATGACGCCAGGCGGAAAGAGAAAAGCAGCCGCATCGCCTCGCGGTCGATCGCCTTTAGCGAATTAATGAGTTCCTCGTAAATGCCGGTAATGAACGCAATGGTACCGCCGGATACCCCGGGTATTACATCAGCGCCGCCCATGCTGACGCCTTTCAGGTACAACAACAGATAATCTTTGGGTCTCCTCATGGATAAGCCGCTGGGTGGAGGGCTTAGTCGTTATGGAATGCGGGTGTGCTGTTGTCGCGTTTGCGCTCGAGTCCCAGGAAGTGCAGGAAGGTATCGCCACGAAGCCCGAGGCGGATGGTCTCCAGCGGTATGACTTCTTCGGGAGCGATGTTTCCGAGGTTTACATTGGCGCCAAGCAGCTTGATAAACCAGACTTGCTGGGCTTTTTGCGGGGCCTCCCAGATGATTTTTTCAAATGGAATCTTGGTGAGGATTTCCTGTACAAGACCGGAGCGGACTTCGCCGGTTCCGCGAAAGAGCCCTACATTACCTCCTTCGCGCGCTTCACCAATTACCTTCCAGGCGCCGGCCTCCAGTTCTTTTTGCATCAATTCGATCCACTTGTACGGTGGAATGATCTTATCGGCATCCTTGGAGCCCACTTCCGAAAGGACGGTAACCTGCTTGGCCAGCTGCTCAATGTAGCCGCACTTCTTGTCATGGTCCAGGTCGATTGACCCGTCCGACACCTCGGCATACTTCACTCCGAATTGATCAATCAACCGGCGGTAGTCTTCAAATTGGTCGCGGATGATGAAGGCTTCGAAAAGTGTGCCGCCAAAGTAGCAGGGTACGCCGGCTTCTGAATAGACCTGGATCTTCTCCTTCAGCCGGGGCGTTACGTAGGATGTCGCCCAGCCCAGCTTTACAATGTCCACATGGTCGGCGGCGACAGACATGAAATCCTCTGCCTGCCGGACACTCATTCCTTTATCCATGGCCATGGTAAATCCCAGCTGCCTGGGCTTAACGGTACGCTCAGGCAGGTTCTTCAACGTATAGTTCATGACGGATTGTCTTTTCTGAATTGATCAATGATCTTAAAGAGCGCTTTTTGTGTCTCTGGCTTCTGGAAGAAGTCGAAGAGGACAGTGTGCCCTTCAAAGTTCAAAAGTAGTGCATTTTCGAGATACTGGAAGGCTTCCTTGAATTTTCCGGCTTCGATGAGATAAATGGCGATGCGGTAGAGGAACTCCGGTTCATCCGGGAGTTCAGAAAGCCCGTTCAAGAGCACATCGACGGCCTTGTCGTACTCGCCCCTGTCATAATAGATGAACGACCAGTTGAGCCAGATTTCCTTGTCTGTCGCCCCCAGGTGACTGGCTTCCTCGTACGCACTGATGCTTGAGATCGTGTTTCCGATTTTAAATTCGGCATGCGCCGCGGCTTTCCAGTAGTCGGGGTTGTGGGCATCGAGCTTAACGGCCTTGTTGAAAAAGTGAAGTGCCTGGTACCATTTCTCCTGCTTTTCCAAACAGGTGCCGGCACCGAACCACGCTTCGTCATAGAGGCTGTCGAGTTTGGTGGCCTTCTGAAAGTACTTCAACCCAAGATCATACTGTTCCAGTCCTTCATAGGCGGCGCCCATGCAGCAATACACCTCCGGGCTTGGTCCTTCAATGTCAACAGTGCGGCGGAAAGCGTCAAGTGCCTTGGTATACAGCTGCTTGTTCATGAGCGCATTGCCAAGGTTGAACCATGCGGATGCGAAATTTTCATCCAGGGCCAGGGCATACTCGTAGGCCTCTATGGCCTCGTCATATTTTTCCAGCTTGTTGCAAACGATCCCCAGGTTGTACCACGCCGGTGCTGAAAAGGGATCTTCATCGATGAATTTACGATAGTAGGAAATGCTGGTTTCCAGTTGTCCCACAACGTCGAGGCAGTAGGCCAACTCATACAACGCACCCTCGTGATTCAGGTTTTGCTCGATGCATTTCTTGTACGCATCGATCGCCTTCGCATATTCTTCCTTGCTTTGGTAGGCAAGCCCAAGGCAATAGTACAGCTCATCCTGTTCTGATTCAGACAATGCCAATCCTTGCTCGTAGACTTCAATGGCTTTGTCATGATTGCCCTGGAGGGAATAGATCGATCCCATGGAAAGCAGGATATCGATGTCACCGGGGTGCATGTTCAGCGCCTGGTCCAGCAACTCAAGTGCCTCATCGTATTGCTGCAGGTTGGACAGCACCTGAGCCTTCACGGCAACAAGCTCGGTAGAGTAGGGGTACTGGGCAATGGCCATTTGTACCGCTTGAAGCGCTTTTTTGTGCTTCGCCCGATCGAGGTAGTAGTAGATGATTGTCTCGTATGCTTCGAGATCGAAAAAGGCTGCCGATTTGCGCTTCAGAATTTCTTCAAACTGCCTGACCAACTCCTCTTCCTCCTCCCGTTTCCTGAACTCTTGCGCCATGCTCAAAGGGTTTGACCAAAATACAAAACCGGCCACGAAAAATGAAAAGCGGGCCGTTTGCCCTGCATTCCGTCACAAAAGTGAAGGAATAATAGCCCTCGAACAACTTGATTCTCTCATTTGTTCCGGCTAACATCTTGCGCGTAGCGGGCACAGCACCAATCCAGGGTCTCTTCCAGGGGATGAAAATGAACCCCCAGCTGCCGGACTGCTTTCGAGCAGTCGTACCGGAAGTTGCGCACCGTCATGGCAGCCGATTGGCGGGTGACCTGGGGCTCTTGTCCCGTCAACAGCCCACGGAGCTCTTCTGCAAGACCAAACGCGTATACCGTGGGTCCAGGAATCCGTATGGATGGCGCTCGCTTGTTCCATCGTTGTGCGACGGCCCTGAAGAAATCTGCGTATGGGATATTGCCGCCACACAGGGTAAAGCGTTCGCCGGGTTGCGGGAGGTTGATCAACCGCAGCACGGCATCCGCCACGTCGCGAACGTCAACGTAGTTCAGGTGACCCGAAGTATAGAATAATCGTTGCTTCCAGGCATAGTCCAGGAGGCTGCCACTGCTTCGATGCAAGGGCTGACCCGAGAGGATCACGGCTGGATTGACCAGGCTGACCGT
>JAYRXB010000422.1:0-8676 GCA_041917735.1 Cyclobacteriaceae bacterium | reverse complement strand
TTGATGTTTTCAATCATAATTCCCTGAAAATCCCGTTAATGAACGACAAAAATACGCTGTTTTACGTTTTGGTTCAGGTGAGGCATCCTGTTAATTTGCCCCAAAACCACAGTGCTGTAACGATGCGTTTGCTGCTTTTGTTCTGCTTTTTGCTCGCTAACCTGGCGTCCAGGGCCAATTCGATCCTGGTGCCGATGGATGAAAAGCAGGCCAACCATCTCAAGGCCTACGGAATCGCCTATTGGGTCCTTAAGAAGGAAACGGAAGTGGACTGGCTGTTAAACTACCGCGGGGGTAGTTTCTTGTGCAAGTTCCATCCGGCCATCCAAAACGAACTGATTGTCCGGGGCGTATCCTATGAGATCATCTCGGATGCAGTCGCCAACCAGATCCTGCTCGAAATATCCAGTCCAGCCCTCAACTACGACATCATGAAACTGGAGAAGTACCCCAAGATTGCGGTGTACTCTCCCAAGTCCAAGCAGCCCTGGGACGATGCCGTCACGCTCGTGCTCACCTATGCAGAAATTCCCTATGACGTCGTCTTTGACGACGAAGTGATCCGGGGCGACCTGAGCAAGTACGATTGGCTCCATCTTCACCATGAGGATTTCACCGGCCAATACGGAAAGTTCTACGGCAACTATGCGCACATGCCCTGGTATCTCGAGCAACAAAAGGAAGCGGAAGACATGGCGCGCAAGCACGGCTTCCCCAAAGTTTCACAACTCAAGCTGGCCGTTGCCAAACGAATCAAGGAGTTCGTTGCCAGCGGTGGGTTTCTATTCGCCATGTGCTCGGCGACCGACTCGTATGACATCGCCCTGGCGGCGGAAGGCACCGACATCTGCGAGCGCATGTACGACGGTGACCCGGCCGATCCCCGGGCACAGGAAAAACTCAGCTTCGAGAACACCCTGGCCTTTACCAACTTTCACCTCGTTCGCGATCCGTTTACGTACGAATTCTCGGACATCGACAACAACGCTCCTGAACGCGGACTACGGCAAGACAACGACTATTTCACAGTCTTTGAGTTCTCTGCCAAATGGGATCCGATTCCGACCATGCTAACCCAGAACCATACGCGCGCCATTGAAGGTTTCTATGGACAAACCACCGGCTTCAAGCGACACTTAATAAAACCCGATGTCGTCATCATGGGTGAAAACAAACAGATTAACGAAGCCAAATACCTCCACGGCGTTTTTGGTAAAGGATTCTGGACGTTCTATGGGGGGCATGATCCTGAAGATTATCAGCATACCGTCTACGAAGAACCCACGGATCTCAACCTTCACCCCAACTCACCCGGGTACCGCCTGATCCTGAACAACGTGCTGTTCCCGGCCGCCAAGAAGAAGAAACAAAAGACTTAGTGCATTCGATCGGGCCGGGGTACCATGCCCTGGAGTATTTCCGCCTCCCCCTTCAGGATTTCTTTCCAGCGCTTTTCCACCAGCTCCTTTGGTTGATAGTGCCGGGCCAACGCGAGAAAATTCTTATAGTGGCCAGCTTCCGAAACCATCAATTCATAGTAGAACGTGGCGAGGTCCTTGTCCTGGATCTCCTTCCACAGAAGCCGAAACCGCTCACAACTCCGCGCCTCAATCAATGCGTTGAGCAATAGCCGCTCAACCAGTCGCTCTTCCCGGCTTCCCCCCTTGCGTATCAAGCCATTGATCTTCTCGACGTACTCATCCTTGCGCTGCGGGCCCAGCGACCAGCCACGTTCCTTGAGTTTTTCCAGCACCCGTTCAAAGTGAGCCCACTCCTCGGCCACCACTGGCGTTAGCATCTCCACCACGGCTTGCTTGTCGGGATACTGAACAATAAGTGAAATGCAGGAAGAAGCCGCTTTCTGTTCACAGTAGGCATGATCGACGAGGATCTCCTCCAGGTTTTTCTCTGCAATATTCACCCAACGCGGGTCGGTGGCCATGTTGAGGCCCAGTACATCCTTTTCCATCAATCGAACAACATGAAGTCAAAGCCGAGATCCAACACACTGCGTTGTCCGGGATAGCCGGGCGTAACCTGGTACCCAACTCCTGTCATGGCCTGGATCAGGTTATTGTACTTTACAAAAAACCGGAACCGGTTCATCTTTCCCGTGAAGAAGAGGTCAACCACCGGGAACGATGCAGTGGTCAGTCTCTGCTGCACATAGAAGGACTGGATAGGCACATCGTAACCCATCGCCTGGTAGCTGGACCTCCAATGGAAATCGGCACCCAACTGCATCTGCAGTCTCGATTTAAAAATTATGTTCTCGTAGGCTAGCTGCGCATTGATAAAAAACTGCGGGAGCTTGATGGCATTGTCATCATTGCGGATGATACTGGTGTAAATCACTTGCGGCCGGAAAAAGGTATGCCGAATGAACTCCAGGCTCATGCTGACCTCGGGCGAGAAAATGATCTGGTTTCCGTTCGACTGAACCGGAAGGACCCGCTGACCATCGGGCCCCGGCGTAACTTCCCGAAAGTACACCAGGCGATCAAGCAACGTGATCGTCCCACCCGCTTTGACCTGAAGCTTCCTGGCGGGCAACTTGATCATTGCATTGGCCTGCGTGGTGTTCACACCGGTTAGTGCCTGGCTCCAAAAGTCGTACCCACCCCGATATACTTGCTGCATGAATCCGGGCTTGGAGACCGTATTCCGGAAGGAAGCATCGAGCCACGGGCTCTTGATCTCCGCTTCTATCCGGTGAAATCCTCCGAAGAGGTACTCGGCAGCCCCTGAAAAATCGGTAATCGAATCCAGCTGGAATCCTACGCGTACACCCAGGTACTGCTCGTTCCCATTGGTCTCCACGGGCAGCGTCAAGCCTTCCAGGTATCGGTTTCCATAACGGAACGTTCGGAGTTTGTAGTAGGCACTGTAATAGACCTTGCCCAGGTTTCCTTTCACACCAAATTCCTGGCGCATCGACTTGAACGTAGCAAGATCCTGGGTCACCGCAGAGTCGACCATGACGGTATCAAAGAGTTGCTTATCATCCTGACTGATGAAGCGGTTTTCTTCTTCGATGAAGTCTGCCATGTGGTACAGCTGAAACGGGCTTGCCAGCTGGTAATGCTGGTAAATGTGGATGGCAGCCCGGAACTCCTCCGTCTTGGACTGACTCAGTACCGCCTTGGCATTGGGGTCGTAAATCTCATCGCCCGGGTTCGCCGTGGTATCTACGCCGCCCGTTTCCTGCACCTGGTGGCGAATGCGCCGGAACGTGAACAGGAGTTTGTAGCGGTCGTTTTTCGAAGAATAGGTTGTGTAGAAATCATAGTAGTGACTTGTCACCATCATGTCGTTGTTGGAGAATGACTGCAACTGTTTCTCCACCAGGATAGGCCGGTAGTTGAATCCAAAGTTCCAGCGGGGATTGATGTTGCGGCTGAACTCAACCGTGGTCAACGCACGCCCCTTGCCACCCCAGATAATGTGAAACCGCGAGAACGGGGACTTCGTGTCGAAATACACGGGCTCCTGCGTTCCGTAGTACGGTGTGTAAGCCTTGAATCCGGAAGTAGCCCCGATGATGTCCGGCGTAGTTGGAAAAATATCATTCAGCGCCGTTCCCACCACACCAAGATCCTGGTAGAAATTCCGAAACCGCTGAACATAAGTCCACCGGTGGTATTCATTGATCGTAGTGTCCAGCGGGCGATAGTTTGGGCGGTTCTTAAAGATGTCCTCTTCGGTCGTCCACCGGGTTGATTCCGGCCCGTAAACCATCTTTGTAGAATCATCAACAATCGTCGAGCCAGCCCTTCTCGTCGGTGCCTTGGTACGCTGCCGCTGTGCCTCTGCGACAAAGACCCACAGGCTGAGAACCAGCAGCAAAAAAGCCCGGATACCTGTTGATTTCATGGATTCATGGCACGTTGGACAGCGCCGAGCACCATCGCATCAAATTTCGAACCATCCTTCAGAAAAACCTGACGGATCGGTAGGTAAAAGCAGCTCCAACGGCCGGTATACTGCACGAACTCGGGGCAATCGAGCTTTGCCATATCCTTTTCGGTTGTGAGCACCGTCACATCACCCGGTTGACTGGTCAGGAAACGGTCTATTTCATCCAGGTCACGGGTCGTATACTTGTGATGGTCCGCATACCGAAAGTGCTTCATCAGGGTAAACTGCGAAGCGCAGTACTCCTCGATGGACCCTGCATTCGCAATTCCGGTGATGAGCACAATGCGATTCGTAAAAGATCTTCCGGGATGAAATGGCTTGACTTCGCCATAGCCAATTCTCGAAAAGAAAACCGGCTTATCTCCTGCATGTCGCCGGATGCACGCCGCCATTTCCTGCTGCAAACCATCGGGCATTGCTTCACTGCACTTCGTCACAACCACCACATCGGCTCGACGCGCGCCCGACCGAGACTCGCGCAGGCGACCAAAGGGCAAAACGTAGTCCCGGTAGAATGGTCGTTCGGCTGCGGTGAGCAGGATGCTCAGACTGGGAACTATTGATCGTTGCTGCAAGGCATCATCCAGGAGCAATACCTGGGTATCCGGGAATTCATGCAGGATGTTGGGAATGGCAAACACGCGGTCCTCACCCACGGCGATGTGCACCAGCGTACCAAACTTGCGATACATCTGATAGGGTTCGTCACCGATGGTCTTCGCCGTATCCCCTTCGCCGGCAATGCGGTAACCCGTCGTATCGCGTCGATATCCCCGGCTGAGCGTTACCGTCGGAAAGCGGTCGCCCAGGAGCTGTATCAGGTATTCTACCATCGGTGTCTTGCCTGAACCTCCCACATTCAGGTTGCCGACCGCGATTACGGCTGTCTCAAACGAGAATGTCGGTTTCTGACCGGAATCATACAGGTGATTGCGCACGCGCATAACTCCGTTGTAGATCGCAGCGAAGGGATACAACAAGAGTTTTAAGAAGTTCATGAAGGCACTTCCGGCTTAATGGATAAATTGGGCCAAAATCTCACGCATGCAAACGCCAAAGATAAAGGATGTAGCGGCTTTTTTGGAATCGTGGGCACCCCGGGAGTACCAGGAGTCGTACGACAACGTGGGACTGCTGGTAGGCAACCCGGAAATGACGGTAACCGGGATACTGATTTCCCTGGATTGCACCGAGTCCGTCGTTGAAGAAGCAGAACGCAAGGGCTGCAACCTGGTCGTAAGCCATCACCCCATCCTGTTCAAGGGGCTAAAGTCACTTACCGGCAAAACCTATGTGGAACGCACCGTACTCCTGGCGATCCAAAAGGGTGTTGCGTTGTACGCCATCCACACCAACCTCGACAATATCCGAACTGGCGTCAACGCCCGTATTGCTTCCCAGCTTGGGCTAACTGCAACCCGAATACTTCAGCCGCGGGCGGGCACCCTCAGCAAGTTGGTGACCTTCGTCCCGGCCGTCAACCTGGAGGCGGTCCTGCAGGCCATGCACCACGCCGGGGCCGGCCAGGTTGGCAACTACTCTGACTGCAGCTTTCAGACCGAAGGTACCGGGCACTTCAAGCCCGGAGCAGGTTCCAATCCTCACATTGGTTCGTCGGGAAAGCCGGAGAAAGTGGATGAGATCCGCGTGGAGGTGCTGGTACCACGCAACCGGGAGCGAGCGGTTCTTGGTGCGCTCCGCAGTGCACATCCGTATGAAGAGGTCGCGTACTACCTCACCCCGCTGAGCAACGAAAACCAGGATATCGGCGCAGGGCTCCTGGGCACCCTCCCGCAGGCCATGGAACCGCAAGACTTCTTGCGCCACCTGAAACAGACCATGAACACTGCCATGGTGAGGCACACCCGTTTCACCGGCCGAACGGTAAAGTCCGTTGCAGTCTGCGGCGGCGCTGGCAGCTTCCTGTTACCCGATGCCATCCGAGCGCAGGCCCATGCCTTTGTGTCGGCCGACTTCAAGTACCACGAGTTCTTTGATGCAGAGGCCAAAATCATGGTTTGCGACATTGGACACTACGAAAGCGAGCAGTTTACGAAAGCGCTGCTCCAGGAGGTTCTGAGCGAAAAATTTACTACCTTTGCCTGCCATTTTTCAGAAACGGTCACAAACCCAATAAGCTACTTCTAACCGATGGAAAATCAGACAGTTGCGCAGAAACTCGAGAACCTTGTACGGCTCCAATCCATAGACACAAAACTTGACCAGCTCCGCAAGCTCCGCGGAGACCTTCCCGACGAGGTTCAGGACCTGGAGGACGAAATCGAAGGGTACAAGGTGCGCATGACCCGGTTTGAGGCCGATCTCAAGGAAATCGAGGATGCCATCAAGAAGAACAAGGAAGGCATCAAAGAGGCCGAAAAGCTCGTCAAGAAATACAACGAACAGCAAAAGAACGTCAAGAACAACCGCGAGTTTGATGCGATCACCAAGGAGATCGAACTCCAGGAACTTGAAGTTCAGATCTGCGAAAAGCGGATCAAGGAAGCCAAAGAGAAGATTGAGGAAAAGAAGGCAGAAATAACCAAGATCCAGACGCTCATCACCGAGCGCAGTGCCGACCTCGACAACAAAAAGAAAGAGCTTGAAGAGATCTCCGGAGAAAGCCAGGAGGAGGAAAAGAAATTGTTGTCAGAGCGGGAGAAAGCGGGCAAGAAAATCGAAGACAAGTTGCTCAAGTACTACGAGCGTTTGCGCAAGAACCTCTCCAACGGGTTGGCCGTAGTGCGGGTAGTTCGTGGAGCAGCCGAAGGATGTAACATCATCATCCCTCCGCAGAAGATTGCCGAGATCCGCGAGAAGAAGAAACTCGTCATCGATGAGCATTCGGGCCGAATCCTCGCAGATGTAGACATGGAATCCATGGAAGAGGAAACCAAGCCCAAAAAAGCAGCTCCGGCCAGACGTACCAAGAAAGTTGGCTAACCATCGTCTCCTCAAAAGGCTAAAAAAGGCAGCCGTAACGGTCTGCTTTTTTTTGTTTGCATACCCCGCCGTCTCCGCCGACAACCTGTGGAAGTTTGAACCCGCATTGGAGGCTATTTACAAGCAAATTCTTAGCCTGCAAATCGATGAGGCTCGCCGGCAACTGACGCTGGTTCGCGGCAACGAACTGCACAAGCTCTACCTGCTCAACCTGTCAGAAACCGCTGACATCCTTATCACCGAAGATGAAAAGCGATTTGACAAGATCAACGACGACATGCGGGCACGGCTCGACAAGCTGTCGGAGATGCCCGAGACCGCAGAAACGCTGTTCCTCCGGGCTGAAATCAGCTTGCAACGCGGGTTTAACCTGCTGAACCTGGGGCAGGAACTGAATGCAGTTCTGGCCATCCGGCAGGCCTATCTCAATGCCCAGGAGTGCATCAAGAAATACCCGCAGTTCATACCGGTGAAGAAGACGCACGGGGTTATCCAGGTCATGCTGGGATCCGTGCCCGACAAGTACCAGTGGTTCATGAACCTGCTCGGTATGAAGGGCTCCGTCAAGGTAGGACAAAAGCAGCTGGAAGACCTCCGCGCATCTTCATCCTCCCTTAACCTTGAAGCGACCGTCCTCTATTTCACCATCAAGGGATTTCTCAATCAACAGTTTGCCGAAGCCGCAAAAGGCTTCCAGGACAGCCTGGAAAAGGATCCGGACAGCAGGCTTCTTATGTTTCTGGGAATCAACATGTTAATGAAGAATTCCCAAAGTGCTGAGGCCTACGCGTTGATTCAAAACCTGGACCGGCACCCCCAGGGGCTGCCCATGATCTACATCGACTACCTCCGTGGTGAAGCCCTGCTGCAGCGGGGAGATTACACACCCGCGATCGCTTCGTACCAAAAGTTCATTCGTGGCTACAAGAGCCGTAGCTTCAAGAAGGATTCCTACTACAAGATTTCGCTATGCTACTACCTGCTCGGCGACCAAGCCAGTGCCAGTAAGAACTTCGAAACGGCGAAGACAACCGGGCGAACGGCATCCGACCCCGACAAGTATGCAGACGCGATGCTGGCAGACAATACTTTTCCGAATGCCAAGATCCTCAAGATCCGGTTCTTCACCGATGGCGGATACTACAACGAGGCCCGCGAAACCGTGAAGTCAGTTACCAGCGCTGACCTGAGCAATCCCAAGGATGTTGCCGAATTTGCCTACCGAAAAGGCCGACTGGCTCACAAAACCCAGGACCTACCAGCGGCGAAAGCACTCTACCTGCAAGCCATTGAAAAAACGGGAGACAAGCCGTGGTATTTCGCACCGAACGCGGCATTACAACTTGGCTACATCGCCAAATCACAAGGTGATATCAGTGGCGCGCGTAAATACTACGAGAAAGCGCTCAGCTACAAGCGATACGAATACAAGAACGGTATCGACAGTAAGGCAAAATACGCACTGGAGCAACTCGGCAAATAGCACGCCTACTTGGGAACCACCACGGAGGAAGGGTGAAGGGTTTTCAACTCGCGCAAATGCGTGGTGTCGTTATGCCGTTCGACGAAGACGTGCTTTCCATTGTAGTGAAGCAGGTAAAGGCAAAGGTTCTCGTGTTCGAAGATATCCATGGAACGGAGCGGATAGTTCAGCAACTGGCACAGTAGGATTCTCATCGCCCTGCCATGCATACACACCAGGATGTTGCGATCGCCGGGTCGTTCCGCCAAACGCTTGATAAACTCCTGCTGCCTTCCGGCAACGGCTTCGGGGCTCTCACCGCCTTCGATGGGCAATGCTGTATTTCCGTGTTG
>JAYRXB010000421.1:0-3568 GCA_041917735.1 Cyclobacteriaceae bacterium | reverse complement strand
TCCGGTGTCGATGACTGTAAAATACTTGCCGGTCCACTGGGCATAGCCGTAATGGCGGTCGCGGGTGACGCCAGGCATGTCATCCATGATGGCCTCCCGCTTTTCCACAAGACGGTTGAAGAAGGTGGATTTTCCGACGTTGGGCCGGCCTACAATGGCGACAATATTGGACATAGCGGTGCAAAGGTAACAGTCCATGGTCCATTGTCCATAGTCGATGGAGGGCTATCGACCAGGACCATTGGCCATCGTCTATTCCAGGTATCCGAACATTCTCAGTTTGTCCTTTTGCTTGCGCCAGTCGGAAGCGACTTTAACGTGCGTCTCCAGGAAGACTTTCTTGCCGAAGAACCGCTCCATGTCGGTCCGGGCTTCGGTGCCGACTTTTTTCAACGAAGAGCCCGCTTTGCCGATCAGTATACCTTTTTGAGAGTCGCGCTCAACAAACAGCGTGGCCCGAATGCGAAGGATTTTCTCTTCGTCCTTGAAATCTTCAATACCTACTTCGGTGCTGTAGGGAATCTCCTGGCTGTAGTTGGTAAAGATTTTCTCGCGGATGATTTCCGCGGCAAAGAACCGCTCGCTGCGGTTGGTGAGATCGTCTTTTGGAAAATACGGCGGGTGGACAGGAACCAATTCGAGCAGGGTGGGAAGAACGTTCTCTACGTTTTCGCCGGTCAGTGCCGAGACGGGGATCACTTCGCGGGCCGGGATCATTCCTTTCCAATAGGCGATGATCTCCTTCCGATCGGCCTTGGGTGATTTATCCACCTTGTTAACCAGAAGCAGGATCGGTGTCTTGAGTGTTTTGAATCGTTCGTGTACGGAGGGGTCAAACTTCTCGCCGTACTCGATGACCAGCAGCACCACATCGGCGTCTTCCAGCGACACCTTCACGTAATTCATCATGGCTTCGTGAAGGGCGTACTTCGGCTCCAGGATGCCCGGGGTATCGGAGTAGACAATCTGGTAGTCGTCGGTGTTGAGCATACCCATGATCCGGTGCCGGGTGGTTTGGGCCTTGGGGCTGATGATGGAGAGGTTCTCTCCCACCAGCCTGTTCATCAGGGTTGATTTGCCCACATTGGGTTTCCCGACAATGCTGACAAATCCTGCTTTGTGCTCTTTTTTCATGGGTACTGCAAAATTAATCGGATTCCGGCGCGTTCACCTTTTGGGTCCGTCGGGTATTTAGGACAAAGTGCGATTCCACTAGTTTGGTTTTGGGTTTATAAGGTTGAAAAGGCTGCTTTCGGGCAGCTTTTTCTTTTTGATACCTTTATAGGAGGATGCAACAGCCTTTGATTTTCACCGCAAAACTTGGTTGGGGCTTGCGGATAACGACGGCCGCGGTGTTCGTGCTGCTTTCTGCCGTTGCTTTTGCGATGATCGTTGCGGTGGCGGATGAACCCCTGATTGCAAAGGCGGTGATGTACATCCTGGCGGCAATTGTTTTTCCACTGCCTTTCGTGGCAGCATACCTCTACAGCCCCGTCCACTATGAACTGACCGAGGAGGCGCTCATCATTCGGCGCAGGTTGGCCAGTGTGGTGGTCAAAATCTCGGATGTTGCCAGCGTCGGCTACCTGAATCCCTCGCTCTTGCAAGACATGAATCGAACCGGAGGAAATGGCGGCATCTTTGGGTTCTACGGTGACGTTACGGTTGGTCGCGACGTTTATCGGCTTTACTTGACGCAGAACCGAAACATTGTACTCATCATAACCCGGACAGGAGAGAAGTTGGTCATAAGCCCCGATGACAGGCACATCGTTCCGCTCCTGCGGTCCCGCATCCAGGGGTGATCCTGATTTCAGACACACTCTTTCTTCACTACCCTCATGAAAGCATCCGAGAAACTTATCGCGCGCCGAAATGCAATTGTACCCGAAGGCATGGGCACGTTCACGCCGCTCACCATTGCTTCCGGAAACGGTGCGGTGATCCGCGATGTTGATGGCCGCTCGTACATCGATTTTGCCGGAGGCATCGGTGTGCTGAACGCCGGACACTGCCCCACCCCGGTAGTGACCGCCATCACCAAACAAGCCAAGAGTCTCTTGCATGCCTGTTTCCCGGTTGCGATCTACGAGCCTTACGTGGAACTGTGCGAGACGCTGGCCAAACTGTTTCCCCACGGCAAAAAAACCAAAGTGATGCTCACCAACTCCGGCGTGGAGGCGGTGGAGAATGCAGTGAAGATCGCCAGGCAAGCAACGGGAAGACAAGGAATCATCTGCTTTACCGGTGCCTTCCACGGGCGGACGCTAATGGGAATGACCCTCACATCAAAGACAGGATACAAAATCGGGTGCGGCCCGTTCGCTCCGGAGGTATACCGATTGCCATTTCCTGACTACTACAAGCACGGTGATGGACTGACGATGAAGAAATTTGTCGCACGCGAGTTGAAGGCGTTTGAAGATGCCCTACACACGCAGGTCGATGCCTCGAACGTTGCCGCTGTAATCCTGGAATTGGTACAAGGTGAAGGTGGATTTGTGGTTGCCCCGAAGGAATGGGTAACCGGGCTGGCTGCTATCTGCCGCAAGCACGGTATTCTCCTGGTGATTGATGAAGTGCAAACGGGTTTTGGTCGCACCGGCAGCTGGGCGGCCTACACGCAGTATGGGATCACGCCCGATATTTCTACCTGGGCTAAGTCCATGGGCAGTGGGCTTCCCATCGGCGCTGTGATGGGCAAGGCTGAGGTCATGGATAAGACGACCAAAGGCACCTTGGGCGGTACATACCTCGGCAACCCGGTGGCCTGTGCCTCGGCCATCGCCACCATCGCATACATGAAGAAGATCCGTATTGCCGAGAAGGGCAAGCGCGTGGGGCGAACCGTTATGAAGTTCTTCGAAAAACTAAAGGAGGAGTGTGCTGCGATCGGCGACGTGCGCGGGCTAGGCGCCATGACGGCGTTTGAGCTCGCAAAGAATGGCGACCCTCACCAGCCAGACGGTGACCTGGCAAAGAAGCTGATTAGCGCGTGCGCAGCAAATGGCCTGCTTATCATTACGGCGGGTGTCAGCGGCAACGTCATCCGCGTGTTGAGTCCACTAACGATTACCGATTCGCAGTTAAAGCGCGGCCTGGGCATACTCCGGACTCAATTGATTAGACTCACCGCTAAAGGCAACGCATGAAAGCAGCTCTATGTTTGGCAATTGGACTTTTGGTCGGATTTCAGGGCAATGCCCAGAAGACAAAGCCGCGTGCACGAGACCTGGGCATACCCTTCGACGGAACTCCGGGTGTTTATAACGCCATTACCGATGTGAAAGGCGTGGAGGTCGGATACAAGACACTGATTTCGGGAAGTGGCAAGCTCATCGTTGGCAAGGGACCCGTAAGAACTGGTGTGACAGCTATTTTTCCCAGGGGTAAGGGCTCCCTCGACCGCGTTTTTGCGGCGTGGTTTGCGCTCAATGGAAACGGTGAAATGACGGGCACCACCTGGGTCGATGAGTCCGGTGGACTCGGATCGCCGATCCTCATCACCAACACGCACAGCGTAGGGGTGGTGCGCGATGCGGTAATCGAATGGTATGCCAAACGGATG
>JAYRXB010000420.1:0-2152 GCA_041917735.1 Cyclobacteriaceae bacterium | reverse complement strand
TGACGCAGACGCGATGAACGGCTTGGCAAACGCATAAACCGAGATGGTTGAGTTATCCTTCACCGGCACAAAGTTGAATTTGAGGTTTGCAGCCAGCGAAAGGATACTGACATCACCACCGCTAAGTGTTGCAAAATATCCATAGGGAGGAGTGGATTGATCGTCGTAGTAGAAATCAGGGGGTATCCCACCGCTGCTGGGCCTGCTGGTCTGAACGGCCGGATCGTACTTGAAACTGAGATAGGATACACTTGCTCCGATTGAGAACACGCGATTGACACGCTTGTTGAATCCGCCTTCAAAATTGATCCCGGTGGAGTAGTCGCCAAGGTTTGAGCCCGCAGCAATTGACACACCGCCTCCGACGAATATCCCCTTGTCGCGCTCGATTCGCTCCTTCTTCACCACCGCGCCTTCGTCCTGGGCCTGCAATTGCGTGATCGTTACGCTTCCAATGATCAAAGCTGCAATTCTGGAAAATCTCATAGGTTTTAATGGGTGTTAATAGACTCTAAAATTAAGTGGTTCCACGTAAAGTTCAAGTCCCAGCCTTGACCATATCTTCCCTGTCCAGCCGTTTGTGAACTACGCGTAGGAATACAGTCACGCCTTACTACATGCCGGCAACAACCTCTTTGCCAAACTCTGAACACTTCAGCAACGTGGCACCTTCCATCAGCCGATGGAAGTCGTAGGTAACGCGCTTGGATGCGATGGCATGCTCCAGTCCTTTGTAGATCAGGTTTGCTGCCTCAATCCAACCCATGTACTCCAGCATCATGGCTCCGGAAAGGATCACTGACCCTGGGTTCACTTTGTCCTGACCGGCATATTTGGGTGCCGTGCCGTGGGTGGCTTCGAAGATGGCAAAGCCTGTCTTGTAGTTGATATTGCCACCCGGAGCAATGCCGATACCGCCCACAATGGCCGCCAGCGCATCGGAAATGTAGTCGCCATTGAGATTAAGGGTTGCAATGACGGAATACTCGTCGGGGCGCAGGAGGATCTGCTGCAGGAACGCATCCGCGATAGCATCCTTAATTACGATTTTGTGCCCATTTGAGTTGATGACATGCCACGGGCCGCCATCGAGTTCGGTCGCACCAAATTCCCGCTTGGCCAATTCGTAACCCCAGTCACGGAAGCCACCTTCGGTAAACTTCATAATGTTACCCTTATGGACTAAGGTCACATTGGGCTTCTTGTGTGCTATAGCGTATTCAAGCGCGCTACGAACCAGCCGCTCGGTTCCTTCCCGCGACACCGGCTTGATACCGATTCCGGAAGATTCCGGGAAGCGAATTTTCTTGTAGTGCTTGGGAAAGGACTCCTTAAAAGCAGCCAAAAACTTCTTATTGTCTTCCGTTCCTTCCTGGAATTCAATCCCGGCATAGATGTCTTCGGTATTTTCCCGGAAGATTACCATGTCAGTTTTATGAGGCTCCTTCACTGGCGATGGAACGCCTTTGAACCAGCGTACCGGCCGAACACAAGCATAGAGGTCGAGATCCTGGCGCAAGGCCACATTGAGTGATCGAATACCTCCACCGACTGGAGTCGTAAGCGGGCCTTTGATCCCCACCAAATACTCCTTGAAAGCCGTCAGGGTCTCTTCCGGCATCCAGCTACCCGTCTTGTTAAATGCTTTCTCACCGGCCAGAACTTCTTTCCATTGGATTTTCCGCTTCCCGCCGTAGGCCTTTTCAACAGCCTTATCAAATACCAGCTGGGAGGCCGGCCAAATATCGACACCCGTTCCGTCGCCTTCGATGTAAGGGATCACCGGCTGATCCGGAACAGTCAGTTTACCGTTGCTGATGCTAATCTTTTGGTTGCTCATAATGAGAAGGATTTAGTACAATTTTTGCGTTCCCGTAAGGGACGGGAAAATTAGGAAATTAAGCCCATATTCCGGGCACTTTTACGCTCCCGGACAACGTTAGCACCGATAATCAGGCCCACGACATCTTTTCCATGAAGACTTCCCTCTTTTTGCTCCTCCTGTTTGCCTTCCAACCCCTTGTTGCCCAGGAAGTTTGCCTGGGAGCGGAAGAGAAAAAGCTCCTTGAACTCATCAACGGATACCGGAAGCAGAAGAAGCTTCCGCCCGTTCCGTTTTCAGCTAAACTGACACAGGTGGCGCAAGCGCATG
>JAYRXB010000419.1:0-7255 GCA_041917735.1 Cyclobacteriaceae bacterium | reverse complement strand
GACTTTCCGGATTTGCTCCCCAATGCTTGCACCACCATAGACGGCGACGATGTTGAATGCCTTGAACTTCTCCGAGAAATTTTCCAGGTCATTGGTAATCTGAAGGGTAAGCTCCCGCGTGGGGGCGAGTACCAATGCCTGAGTATCGCGCTGGGCATCATCAACGAGTTCGAGCAAAGGCAATCCAAAAGCTGCCGTCTTGCCGGTGCCGGTCTGCGCCAGCCCAACGAAATCTTGGGTGCCTTTCAACAATACCGGAATTGCCTTTTCCTGGATCGGTGTGGGTGTTTCAAAACCCAGGAGCTCCACTGACTCGACCAGGCCCGGGGACAAGCCCAGTGATTCAAAATTTTTCATTGGTGCAAAGGTACGGGGTTATCAGGAGCGTCCGACGTCCCGCACGATAATCGAGGGTAAACAGGGAGGGATGCATACCCGGCGAAAGAATCCACGGCATGTACCAGTTCCGGCAGAACAAAACGAAGTGCCGTTGCCGCCACCGCTCACGGAATTCTGACCGCACGAAGATGGCGCAGCCGTTACCTTTGCCCCGTTTTACTTAAAAACAGGTCGAACGGCGGCTTTTTTATATGTATGGGCCAACTTTTGCCGGGCAATACTGTTCTTAAGCACGGATCCGCAAGCATGACAATGTTCTCACTACCGAAAAGAATCTCCCTGTTCACCTTCCTGCTGTTAACCTGCTCGCTGTTCAGCCGGGCCCAGGACGGGAAAGGAAAGATAACCGGCCAGGTTGTCGATGCCTCGAACCAGGCCCCGGTGGAATTTGCCACTGTGGCGCTGACATTGCCCGATTCCGACAAACCCGTCAATGGATCCATCTGCGACGAGAAAGGCCGCTTCACCATCACTAAAGTCCCGAATGGCACCTACCGGCTGGTCATCTCGTTCATCGGCTACGAAAATGCGGTGATCAATAACATCACCATTTCAGATCGCAAATCGGTGGTCGAGGCAGGCTCCATCCGCCTTTCGGCAGGAACAAAAGAGCTGGAGGCCGTTACGGTGGAAGGCCAACGGGCACTGATTGAAGAAAAAGTAGACCGCACCGTATACAATGCCGAAAATGACGCCACTGCACGGGGTGGTGATGCTACCGACGTACTCAAGCGGGTACCCCTGCTCACCGTAGACATGGATGGCAATGTCACCCTTCGGGGCAATTCAAATATCCGCGTTCTGATAAACAACAAGCCGTCGACGATTACCGCCAACAGTGTAGCCGACGCACTCAAACAGATTCCCGCCGACCAGATCAAATCGGTGGAAGTGATCACCTCTCCTTCCGCCAAGTATGATGCAGAAGGTTCTGCCGGAATCATCAACATCATCACCAAGAAGAACACGCTGCAAGGATTAACCCTGAACATCGACGGTAGTGCGGGGTACCGGGGCTCAAACCTGGGATTGAATGGGAACTACCGCGTCAAGAACATGGGTTTCTCCCTTGGCGGCTTTGGTCGCAGCAGCTACAATGTCGAAGGCAAGTTTTCCAACGACCAGACAACCCGCGATACACTCGGCAACGAGTCCCTCATCCTTCAGCAGGCGGATACACGGAGGAACGACCTTTTCGGAAATATCAACTTCGGGTGGGACTGGGACATGAACGAGAAGAATTCATTGGCGGCCGCGGTTCGTTACGGCGCCCGCAATGGGTATAACTACCAGGACAACCTCACATCCCAAAGTTTCTCCAACTCTGTGCTCCAGTCCAGTTCGCTGCGCCAGGTAGAGACCGACGACCGCGGAGGCAACCTCGATGCGAGCCTTACCTTCACACACTTGTTTGCCAAACCCCAGCGCGAATTCAGCCTGTTGGGCCAGTATAGCCGCAACAACCGCAACAACGATTTCTACAATTACATCCTGAATGAATCCGACCGTTCGATTATTCAGCGGCTCCGCAACGACAACCTTAGCTACAACGAAGAAATTACCGTGCAGGCCGACTACCAAACGCCGATCAGCAACAACCAACTTCTTGAGTTTGGCGGAAAGGCCATCCTGCGCCGTGTTTCCAGCGACTACACCTCCTTCCAGGCCACCGGAGCGACAGACCCATATACACCGGTGCCCAACAGCAACCTGTCAAACATCTTTACCTACAACCAGGATATCGCGGCTACCTACCTCTCCTATACCTATACGTCAAAATCCGGTTACAGCTTCAAGGCTGGAACACGGTATGAATACACCACCATCAATGCCAATTTCGCCAACGAAAAGGGGCCCGTGACGATTCCTTCCTACAATGTACTGGTTCCCAGCGCCAACATCTCGAAGCGCCTGAAGAACGGAACGATGAAACTGGCGTACAACCGCCGCATCCAGCGACCAAGCATCCAGTTTCTTAATCCTAACATACAGTTCAGCAACCCGTACAATATTTCAACGGGCAATCCTAACCTGGAACCCGAGTACACCAACAACTACGAATTGTCCTACAGCACAGCCATCAAGAGTGTCAACCTGAACTTCTCGACCTTCGTTCGTAACACCGACAATGCAATCCAGGCGGTACGAGGCGTCATCGCCCGCAATCCCGCCGACCCCGACACGCTCGCGACCACCTACCAGAACATTGGCCGTGAGGATGCCTATGGTGGAAGCGTGTTTGGCAATATCAATTTGTCGAGCAAACTGATGCTGAACCTGGGCACCGACTTTTACTATGCCGTCCTGAGCAACAATGACCCCAACCCGCTCTACAATGCCAGCAACAACGGCTGGGTGGCCAACTTTCGCTTCTTCGGAAATTATTCCATCAAGAATGGCTGGGGCTTCCAGTTCTTCGGGTTCTACCGCAGTCCGCAGGTACTCCTCCAAGGATCGCAAGGCAATTTTTACTATTACTCCCTCGCCCTGCGCAAGGAGTTCGCAAACAAGAAGGGCAGCATTGGCCTTGGCGCTGAACAGTTCCTTACTTCTTCCCTGCGAATTGTAAACACGACGGAATCACCACGGATTGACCAGAAGAGTGTTTCGGAACTCTACAACATGAACTTCAAAGTCACCTTCAGCTACCGGATTGGGAAGATGAGCTTCGATGGCAACCGCCGGCGCAAGCGGTCGATCAACAACGACGACCTGAAAGATGGTGAGGGTGGCGGCGAGGGTGGCGGCGGACAAGGTGGAGGCATGGGAGCCGCAGCACCCGCCGGCGGTGGTGGCGGCAGGCCCGCAGCTGCTGTACCGGCAGCAGGAGGCGCAACCCGACCGGCGGCAGCGGCGCCAGCGGCACCCGTCGACCCCAACGCCATTGTGAACGCAGCAGGTAGCTGGGCCTATACCATTGAATCGCCCCGGGGCGGCAGTGGCACGCTCACCATACGGAAGGAAGGCGAAAAATACAGCGGCGTCATTCTAAGCAGCACCAACAACCGGGAGGTTCCGCTTACATCAGTCGTGGTGAACGGCAATGAAATAACATACACCTACGACATGGCGTTTGGGCCCAATACCACGACCATCCAGGTGAAGTCGATCATCACAGGCGATGCAATGGCGGGCACCATGACGCTGGGGCAGTTTGGAAGTTTCCCCGTCAAGGCAAAGCGTAACCCCTAGGGATCGGCTTCAACCGCTTTTGAGTCGCATAAAACCCCGGCGCAGGGATAATTTTTTCCTATCTTGGTCCATTGCACGTCTATGGCCAAGTTCTCCCGGTACGCTGAGGCTCTCTTCTACTCTTTTCCCGTCCAGCTGCTGCTGAACAACCTCCGGCGCAACCACGTGCTGGTGCTCTGCTGGGTGATCCTCTTTGCCATGATCACGGGCAACTTCGGCAAGTACCTGGGCATTCCTTACCTCTTCCTCGACCCCGAGTACCTCAACGAGGTAAGCTTTACGAGTTTTCTCATCATCGGTGTGATGGTTTCCGGATTTACGGCGGCCTACAACATCACGTGCTACATCACCGACGGCCATCGCTTCAGCTTCATCGCGGCTTTGCCCAATCCATTCAACAAATTCAGCCTGAACAACGGCATCATCCCGGCCGCCTTCTTCCTTACCTACCTGTATCAGATCATACGGTTTCAGATCAACAACGAATTCACTACCGGTATTGAACTCGCCCTTGACATCACGGGATTTTTGCTGGGCATTGCCCTCATGGCGGGGCTCCTGCAGGTATACTTCATTTTTACACAGAAAGACATTTTCAAATACATGGTCTGCCGGATCGACGAAGTCGGCAAAAAGACCGTGAATATCACGCGGGCCAGCCTGATGAAGAAGACGGAACTCGCCCGCAAAAAACAGGTGCGCGTTGACAATTACCTCACGAACAGCCTTCGATTCAAGAAAGTAAAGGACGAAAAGGACTTCTACGACAAGGAGATGCTTCAGAAGGTATTTGATCAGAACCAGTTTAACCTGGTACTCATCGAACTCCTGATCTTCGGAATGGTCCTGGTGCTTGGCATTTTCAAGGATTACCCCTCATTTCAACTGCCGGCTGCCGCAAGCGCCATGATCTTCCTTACAATCTTTGTCATGCTCTCGGGTGCCTTCACCTATTGGTTTGGCGGGTGGTCGACAACCACGGCCCTGGTGCTGTTCCTGGTGTTTAACCACCTGGTTGGGGAAGGCTTACTGACCAAGAAATACCCCGCCTTTGGACTGGACTATGCGGGAACACCGGTTCCGTATACCATGGACAACCTCCGCAAGCACTCCGACAGTACGCACATTGCCCAGGCGCGGAGGCACACGCTGGAAATCCTGGAGAACTGGAAGGCCAAGTTTGGTCCGGAAGAAAAGCCCAAAATGATTTTCATCTGCGCCAGCGGCGGTGGCAAACGGGCAGCATTGTGGACCCTCACCGCCTTGCAGACCGCCGATAGCCTGACGCAAGGAAAACTGATGAACCAAAGCATCCTCATCACCGGGGCGTCCGGAGGGTTGATCGGCGCAAGCTATTTCCGTGAGGCGGTACTGCGGCAAAAAATGGGGCAGGCCGTCAACCCGCACAGTGCCTTGCACCGGGAGAAGATCGCCACCGACAACCTCAATCCGTTGATCTTTAGCTTGCTCGCCAATGATCTCTTTGTCGGATTCACACGCTTCGAATATGAAGGGCATAGCTACCTCCGCGACCGAGGGTATACGTTTGAAGAACAGCTGAACCTGGACACCGAGTCGATGATGGACAAAACCATTTCCGACTACCACGAGGCGGAGACAAAGGCGATTATTCCCATGATGATTCTTTCACCCACCATTGTCAACGACGGGCGAAAGCTCTACATCAGCGCCCAGCCGGTGGCGTACATGAATGCGGAGATTCTCAATTTTCCCACCTACGGCAATCACAAACTCAGCGGGGTCGATTTCCAACTGTTGTTTGAAGACCACGGTGGCCCGAGCCTGCGCTTCCTGTCGGCGTTGCGCATGAACGCCACTTTCCCCTACATTACCCCCAACACCACGTTGCCCACGCAGCCACCCATACGGATCATGGATGCGGGTATATCGGACAATTTTGGAATTACCGATGCCGTCCGCTTTCTCTATTCCTTCCGCGAATGGATTGCCGCCAATACATCCGGGGTAGTTTTCTTGTCCATACGCGACTCACCCAAAGTGACCGCCATTACCGAAGAAAAAGACAACACGGTGATTGATGACTTCACACAGCCGATTGCCAGTGTCTACAACAATTTTGAAAACTTCCAGGACATCACGAACGACAACCTGGTCGGGTATGCCCGCACGTGGTTCAATGGCCCAATCGACCGGATCGACATCCAGTACACCCCCATGTCCTACGTACCCATCCTTCAGAACATGGACAGCATCCGTCAACACAGCACCCGTGCCTCGTTAAGCTGGCGGCTTACCACCCGCGAGAAAATCAACGTCATCGAGACGATGAACCTTGAGCTCAACCAGCAAGGCCTTAAAAAACTCGAGGGCCTCCTCAAGTAGTACCCTCCTGCTGCTGTTGTCTACGATAGTGGCCACTCAGGCCGCGAACCACTGACCAATACCGAAAAGCAGCACAAATACCAGGGTACTGAGCGCCATTCGTTTGAGGTATGGATCCAATTCCGATGAGGGTTTCGTGCTGACTGCATTTCCGATGACGACAAAGAGTGGCAGAGCGAGCAAGAAGAGGAATTGGGTCGGGGACCGGAACGTCAGCACGGTATACACGATGGCTGAAAGCAGGCCAGCGATCAGGAGGAACCAGTGGTAAGTACCTGCCTTTGCCTTGCCCAGGCGTACCGGTATCGAGTACTTTCCGGCTTGCCTGTCGGACTCGATGTCCCGGATGTTGTTGATGTTGAGCACACCCACCGAAAACAAACCTACGGCCAGGGCCATCAGTAAGCTCGACGCATCCCATGACTGTGTAAACAGAAACAACGAACCGGTTACGCCAATGCCGCCGAAGAAAACAAGCACCGAGAGATCACCCAGACCTGCGTAGCCATAGGGTCGTTTCCCCACGGTGTAGAGGATCGCCGCGGCAATGCAGAGTATTCCCAATCCCAGAAAGACCAACAGAAGCCGATAGTTGAAACCGAAGGCCGCGATCAGCAAACTGATGCCGCTGCACAGGCAGAGCACCACACATACTGCAATCGCGGTACGCATGCTGGAAGCAGAGATGAGGCCCGTTTGCACCGCCCTTCCGGGCCCTTTGCGGCCGGCATGATCTGCGCCATTCACGGAATCGCCGTAGTCGTTGGCCAGGTTGGAAAGCACCTGCAATAAGATGGTGGTGAGGCAACAAAGGCCAAACACGAGGGAATCAAACTTTCCCTGCGCGGCAGCCAGGATGCCACCGGTAGTCACGGATGAAAGGGCAAGCGGCAGTGTACGGGGACGAAATGCACCAATCCAGGCCGAAACATTCATAGCGTACGAAATTCTGAATTCTTTATTGGCGAGGCAACATGAACCGAATGACGCATGACATCCGTAAGACGGTGACACTCACGTGGTACGCTTCATCAGGCCATCTACCGAGTACTTGCCCGGTCCGGTAAAGAACAGGCCGAGGTACGGCAACAGGTACAAAAGCGCCTTCTCCCGATCACCAAACGGGTCACCGGCATGGACGATAAAGACCACAGTACCCATGGTGATGATGAGCGGAATCAACGCAAGCCGGGTAAACAAACCCAATCCCAGGAGGATGCTGCAGAAGAACTCCGCAAAGACCGCCAGAGCCAGCGAAGTTGGCGAACCAATGCCGTAAGGATCGGAGAACTTGTCCATG
>JAYRXB010000418.1:0-2365 GCA_041917735.1 Cyclobacteriaceae bacterium | reverse complement strand
GTAATTCTCTCCCAATTCATAAAAGAAACCCTTCTGCTTCTTGGGGTCCTGCGTCAGGGAGAGCCCGATCAGGAATACCTTGTTGGACTGGGGATAGTCGCGAACGGCCTTGAGGATAATGCCCTGCCGAAAATACGCCTCCACAAAATTCCGGTCTTTCGCAATCGCCTGGTTCAGGAGATCAAGTGCCTGCCGATACTGGCCCCGAACCCGGTAATTATCTGCTTCGGTATAGAGCTCAATGGCCTTCTTGTTGGTGGTGCTCAGTGCAGACTGGGCCAACACGGAAACGGCCGTCAGCAGGAAAAGCAATAAAAATAGCGGCCTCATTGCCCGTGAAGATACACACCTGCCGGTAAAACGCGTCAGGGGATGTTTAAGTACTTGTGCACCTGGAGCGAAATACGCCAGCGCGGGTTCTTCTTGATGTACGCAATGATTTGGGGAACCATCTCCTTTTCTTTCGACCATTCCGGTTGCAGGTACAATTGGCATGCCGGGTTGACGTGAGCAGCCTCGCCTTCGGCCCAGGCGAGATCGCTGGGATGATAGACGATCACCTTCAGCTCATTTGCCTTCGTGTAACTGCTGGGATGGGGTTTCTTGAATTTCTTTGGTGAGAGGCACACCCAATCCCACGACCCGGTGATGGGATATACACCGGAAGTCTCCAGGTGCGTGCGCAAACCCTGCTGGTGCAGGGCATCGGTGAGCGGCTGAAGGTCGTACATAGTTGGTTCCCCGCCGGTGACTACGGCCAGCGGTGCCCCACTCTCCCTGGCGCGTCGGGCCATTTCTGACACGGCGACCGCCGGGTGCGCTTCGGCAGGCCACGATTCCTTTACATCGCACCAAACACAACCTACATCACAGCCACCAAGCCGTAGAAAGTAAGCGGCCTTCCCCTGGTGATAACCCTCGCCCTGCAGCGTGAGGAAATCCTCCATGAGGGGAAGAACTGACGTGGTCACGTGATGATGAGTTAAAGTGCGGAAGTGTTGAGGTGCTGAGGTGTTGAGGTGGTGGTTGCCTCGTTTCAGTTCCGTTAGGGATGGCTCAGTTCGGTTGCGCGCAGTGTGTTGAGGAGCAGCGACGCAATAGTCATGGGACCGACGCCGCCGGGAACCGGGGTGATGAACGAGCACTTGGGGGCCACGTTCTTGAAGTCCACATCGCCCCGCATCGCGTAGCCTCCGGGCTTCGAAGGATCTTCGACACGTGTGGTGCCAATGTCAATGACCACGGCGCCTTCCTTCACCATTTCCGCGGTAATCAGGCCCGGCTTTCCAACGGCCACCAGCAGGATATCCGCCATCTGGGTATATGCCTTGAGGTTGACCGTGTATTTGTGACAAATGGTAACGGTTGCATGGCCGTGCTCGGCCAGCATCATGCTGAGCGGGGCACCCACAATGCGGCTCGCACCAACCACGACAGCATGCTTTCCCTCGGTCTCGATGTTGTAACGACGCAGAAGCTCAATGACTCCAAACGGCGTCGCCGGCATCAGCAAGGGAGCTTTGGACACGATGCTTCCAAAATTGCGATTGGTAAACCCGTCAACGTCTTTATCCGGACGAATCTTGTCCGTAATGTGCTCGACTGAAATGTGGGGCGGCAATGGCAGCTGCACGATGAAGCCATCCACGTCGTCGTCGTTGTTCACCGCCACAATGTGTTTGCTCAGCTTCTCCTCCGAGATGGTGTCGGCAAAACGCATCATCGTGTAGTGAAAGCCCACGTCCTTGCACGCCTTGACCTTATGATCCACGTATGTTTGGCTCGCCCCGTCGTCGCCCACCAGGATGAATGCCAGGTGCGGGACCTTCTTCCCGGCCTGCTTTCGTTCGATCACCTTCTGGGTAATCTCCTGTTTGATCTCGCCGGCGATCTTGCGGCCATCGATCAGCGTGTACGACTTGGTAGCGGCTTCCGTCATGGTCTTAGTCGATTTTCAGTACAGCCATGAACGCCTCCTGCGGGATTTCCACCGAGCCGACCTGGCGCATTCGTTTCTTGCCTTTCTTCTGCTTCTCCAGCAGTTTGCGTTTACGCGAAATATCACCGCCATAACACTTGGCCAACACGTTCTTGCGCATGGCGCTGACGGTCTCCCGGGCGATGATCTTCTGCCCGATGGTAGCCTGGATAGCCACCTCGAACATATGGCGTGGGATGAGCTCCTTCAGTTTTTCACAGAGCTTCCGCCCCCATTCGTAGGCTTTGTCGCGATGCACGATGGCCGAAAGCGCGTCGACCTTTTCACCGTTGAGCTGCACGTCGAGCTTCACCATGTCGCTTTCGCGGAAGCCGATCAGGTGGTAATCGAGCGACGCATAGCCGCGCGAAATGGTCTTCAGCTTGT
>JAYRXB010000417.1:0-4416 GCA_041917735.1 Cyclobacteriaceae bacterium | reverse complement strand
TTGGCCACATACAGTTCCAGCGGCTTTCGGGTCCGGTCAACCCGCCCGGTGTTCTGCCCGGGTGAATTCAAGGATCGGAAATCGACGAGGCGGAATTCATTGCCGGCCGAGAAGGAGTGGTCCATGTCATAAAAGCGAAACTCGAGTTGCTTCAGGTCTTCCCGGATAAAACTGGGCTTCACGTCGCGACGCTCATTGTCCCATCGATAGTTCTGACGAATCACAACATGAACGCTGGCCGACGGGTTCAGGACTTCCATCCGGTTGTAGCTGATCCGGAAATTGAGGCCCTGGTTGGTATTCTTCAGGTTGCCGAGGCCAATCAGGTTCTCTTCCTGGATGAGTGTCATCAGGCTTTGATGCACGATGAACCGTCGACTCAGGATGACATCATCTTTGTCGCCGTCGCGATACACAATCAGGAGGTAATTCCCGGGCAATTTCACCGGGGGCAGGGGAAACCGATAATGAACATACGGTATGTGCGTATTGACGGAATACCCAAAATCGTTGATGGGAAATTCATTGTAGTCACGGAGGATATCGAGGTCGCGCAGGGTAGACCTTGTCCAATCAAAGTTGCAGTGAATGATCCGTGCATAGTAATTCTGCCGATCCTCCACCAGGTCGTCAAATTCCAGTACGATTTGCTGGGCATCCAGCCGGGCTATGGCCTGGGGGCTTTGCGCTCCGGGCTGCACGGAATAGCAAAGCACCGTCCGGATCTGGGGTTCGTATTCCCGATCCTCCAGGCGCAGCGTCTTTTGGCCCATTCCGCTGAAATGGATGAACATGAGGAAGGTAACAGCGACCCAGCCGGTTACAGGACGGTTCACCCGACCATTCATGTCAAATGCTTTGATCCCATGGATGTTCATACGCCGCTGGTTAAACGCCGGGTAGCCCGGATTATTGATGCCCTTTTATTCGTTTCCGGGCTGCTGTTGGCAAGTACCTTGCTGGAAGTGATCAAGATTTAGGCTGAACCTCTTCGATTTCGTCCACCAGTTCTTCCCACCGCTTGTTCTTTTCCTCCATTTCCTTCATGACCGCCTCCAGTTTCTCCTGTGCTTGCTGCAGGCGATCGGGTGATGCATAGATCTCAGGGTCGCCAAGGGCTTCTTCACACACTACCTTCTCCTTCTCCAGTGCCTCGATCCGTTCTTCCACGGACTTGAGTTCCTGGTTCAGCTTCTTCAGGGATGCCCCGGAGGATGAGGCAGGGGAAGGGGATGCCTCAGGCTTCCCGGGTTTTTCTTCCTTGACTTTTACCGGTGGCGGCAGGTGCTCGGGGTTATGATGCCTCCAGTATTCGTATTCCTCGTACGTTCCCGGGTATTCCTTAATCTCCTGGTTCTCGATGTACCAGATCTTGTTGGCAATCTGGCTGATGAAGTACCGGTTGTGCGACACGACGACAAAACTGCCCTGGTATTGCTGCAGCGCCTGGATGAGGATGTTCTCGGAGATAAAGTCCAGGTGGTTGGTCGGTTCGTCCAGCAACAGGAAGTTGGCCTCTGAGATCAGCGTTTTGGCAAGAGCCACACGCGATTTCTCGCCGCCAGAAAGGACCTTGATTTTCTTGAACTGATCCTCGTCGGTAAAAAGAAAGCAGCCGAGGATGCCGCGAAGCTCTTGCTCGAGTTTGCCGCTGCCGGCCTGCTTCAGTTCATCCAGTATTTCATTCTCGATGTTTAACGCCTCCAGCTGATGCTGGGCGTAGAATCCCTGGATTACATTGTACCCGATGACCCGCTCACCCTCTACCGGTTCGGTACCGGACAGGATGCGCAGCAGGGTTGACTTTCCCTTACCGTTGGCGCCAATCAACGCGATCTTGTCGCCGCGTTCGATGGCCGCATTGGTATGCTTGAGGATTTCTATGGGTCCGTATGACTTTGACAAGTCCTTGAGGGTAACGACATGGCGCCCGGAGGGGTGCTTGAACTTGAATTTGAAGTTCACGTAGGCCATGTCGTCGATGACTTCTTCGATGAGGTCCATCCGATCGAGTGCCTTTTCCTTGGATTTCACCTGACGGGCCTTGCTGGCCTTGGCCTTGAACCGCTCAATGAATCGTTCCGCCTGCCGGATCTTGGCCTGCTGATTTTCAAAGGCATTCTGTTGAATGGTCTCGCGGAGTTCCTTCTCCTTCAGGTAGAAACTGTAGTTGCCTTCGTAGGTCACCAACTGCTGTTGGGTCACATCGACGGTCTTGGTCACTACATTGTCGAGGAACTGCCGGTCGTGTGAAACGATGACAACCGCGCCGTCGTAGTTGCGAAGATAGTTTTCCACCCATTCGATGGATGGGAGGTCCAGGTGGTTGGTGGGCTCGTCCAGCATGAGGAGCGACGGCTTCTCCAGCAGGAGCTTGGCCAGCATGACGCGCATGCGCCAACCGCCGGAAAACTCTTTCAGGGGTCGGTGCAGGTCGGTCGTCGAAAACCCGATTCCCTCCAGGACTTCCTCGGCCTTGGCCTGCATGGTATATCCATCCAGTTGCTCAAACTTTTCCTGCAGCCGGGTGAGTTTGTTCACCAGGTCGTCGGAGTATTCCGTTTCCAGTTGGTGCAGGATTTTTTCGATCTGGCGCTGGGTGTCCACCGCATCCTTGAATGCCTCCATGGCCACCGTCAGGATGGCGTCTTCGCTCTGGAAGGAGAGAAGGTCCTGGTTGAGGAAACCGATGGTGCAGTCCTTCGCCTTGCTGATGCTGCCTTCATCCAGGCGCATTTCCCCGTTAATGAGTTTGAGCAAGGTCGATTTACCCCGGCCATTGAGGCCAATCAGCCCGATTTTGTCGGTGGGCCGAATGAACATCGATGCATTGAGGTAAAGCGGCCTTCCGCCGATATAATAGGAAATGTTGGAGATGGAAATCATGAACGAAACCGCACTTTCATGGAAAAAATGGTCACAAAGATACTATTTCCGCCCGCATAAGGCTGTTTTCAATTGATCCCTTCGGACTGAAACTGCTATCTTGAAGGCCATTAACCCACTCTGTTTCTGCACATGAACAAAGCCAAGATCATACTCTTTTTGTTTCTTGTTGTCCTGGCATGCAGCCAGAAGCCCAAGGAAGAGACGCCGGTGGCCGGCGACGATGGAGCGTCGGCAGCCATTACGGAAGCAAGCGCCAAGCTACCGCTAAGCAGCATCAAGATGCCGGCGGGTTTCTCCATAGCCGTCTATGCGGAAGTGGAGGATGCCCGGTCGATGGCCATGAGCCCCAACGGGACACTCTTTGTGGGCAACAAGGCGGAGGATAAGGTCTATGCGGTGCGCGACACCGATGGCGACAAGGTGGCCGACAAGAAGTGGGTGCTGGCTTCAGGCCTGAATATGCCGAATGGTGTAGCCTTCCGCGACGGTGCCCTCTATATCGCGGAGGTTAACCGCATCCTGAAACTGGAGAATATCGAATCGAAGCTTTCAAACCCCGGCAAGCCGATCGTGGTGTTTGACAAGTATCCTACCGAAGCACACCACGGCTGGAAGTATATCGCATTTGGCCCCGACGGGAAGTTGTATGTGCCGGTGGGCGCCCCCTGTAATATTTGTGAGTCCAAAGACCCGGTGTTTGCATCAATCACCAGGCTGAATGCCGACGGGTCTGGCATGGAAGTCTTTGCCAGCGGCGTACGCAATACCGTTGGATTTACCTGGCACCCCCAGACTGGTGCGATTTGGTTTACCGACAATAACCGCGACAGCATGGGTGACGACCTGCCACCGTGCGAGCTCAATACAGCCCCCAAGGCCGGGATGCACTTTGGTTATCCGTACTGCCATGCCGGGACGCTGCCGGATCCGGAATTCGGAAAGAAGCGCGCTTGCAATGAGTTTGTGGTTCCCGCACAGAACCTGGGTGCCCACGTGGCTCCGCTGGGGTTGAAATTCTATACGGGTTCGCAATTCCCGGAGGCATTCCAGGGACACCTGTTTATTGCCGAGCACGGGTCCTGGGACCGCAGCACGAAGGTGGGCTATAAAGTAAGCCTGGTTCGGGTAGTGGATAGCAAGGCGGTCAGCTATGAGCCGTTTGCTACCGGCTGGCTGAACGAGGCCGACCAGAAAGCCTGGGGTCGCCCCGTGGATGTCCTGGTGCTGCCGGATGGCTCCATGCTTGTCTCCGACGACCGGGCCGGAATCATCTACAGAATTACCTACACAGGGTAGTCAGAAGTCTTCGGCAATTTCGTCGATCTTCTTGCCCTTGTCGATACGCATCTGCTTCAGCACCGGGTAGTACCGGTAGGTGAGTTGTAACTCGTTGCGGGACCGGTCTTTGAACGTCAGGCTCAGGCTGTCGGTTTGCCAATTGTAACTGTCGGTGGGCAGAATGTACACCGGCTTTCCGAACGACTTCTGCATGCCTTTCATCAAACGGGTATCTTTTTGCGTGATCAC
>JAYRXB010000416.1:0-2606 GCA_041917735.1 Cyclobacteriaceae bacterium | reverse complement strand
CGTGGAAGACGAGCTAAAGGACTTGGCTAAATTTGCAGGCATATTCAAGAAATTGTTGATGCCCGAGGAGCCAAGCGAGCTAAGCGCGTTCGCCGGAATGCTGAATGCATTTGATGTCAAAACGATCTCTCCACTGATCCTGTATTTGTGTGGCGAAGCCGATCTAGATGAAGCTAGTTTGGCCAAATCTCTGCAAATCCTAGAGTCATTCTTGATCCGACGTGCAGTCTGTTGCCTAACGACCAAAAATTACAACCGGCTATTCTTGCAACTCGTTGAAGGACTCCGAGGCAAGTCAGATGTTGTCGAAACATTGCGCACAGCGCTACTTCAAGGAAGTGGTGACGCCGTTATTTGGCCTGATGACCCAAGTTTCAAACAAGCCTGGTTAAATCGACCGCTGTACGCCGATTTGACCTCCAGTCGGGTGCAATTTGTTCTTAGAAAAATTGAGCAGGCAAAACGTACTGCCAAGAATGAAGACATTCATATCCGCTCGATGCTTACCGTCGAGCACATCATGCCGAGAGCCTGGGAAAAAAACTGGCCGATGTCAGATGGTTCGTTCGCAAAAAGCAGCATCGATCGGCTATTGGACGATGAATCGAATGGAGAGGCTGACAATCGCGATCGTCTAGTGAACACCATCGGCAACTTAACACTGCTCACCCAGCCGCTAAATTCATCGCTCCAAAATGGAAGCTGGTCCGAAAAAAAGCCGGAGATCATGAAGCAATCGTCACTAGCCCTGAACCGAGAGCTTGTAGACACTGCGGTTTGGAACGATGCCGCGATTTTGGAACGTGGCAATGCCATGTTCTTGGTTGCACGTACGATTTGGCCAAGGTGATCGGGAGAGTCCATGAGCCACAAAGACAACATTCATCGCTTGTTACAAGCAACCGCGAACGAACTGCTCGCCTTCATCCGCGAATCGGAAGTGCAGTACTCCGAAGAAGATAGCTGGGTTCCAGCAACGGAGATTAAGAACAAGCTGAAGCTCAATTTTGTCGCTGTACCGAAAAGCAACCAACAGTACGGGGAAAAGGGATGGCTTTTTGCCATCCTTGCTCGCATCCTGGAGGATCAGGGACTGGTGGAGTATCAAAAAATCGGATCAAGAGCCTATTACCGGACAACGCGACTCTGACGAGCGACTTCGCGGCCAGGCTAACCATCCCTGAATCGTATTTCCAGATGAAACGCGTCATTATTTTGCTACTCGGATTGATGGCCTCTTCGCTCGTCATGGCGCAGTACCGCTGCGTTGAAAACGGCAAGACCCTCTTCACCGACAAACCATGTGCCAGTAACGAAGCTTCTAGCCCGCCACACGGCAATAGCCCGAAGGTCATCGGTGACTCAGGCAATAGCGCCTACTCAAGCGGGTATGGCGACTGGCGCGGACAAGTTCAGTATCAAGCCACCTTCAAAGGGCAACCAGTTTCCGAAGCCCATGCTGTAGTTCAGACAACGCTCTCCATCGATCCCCAGGGGAAAATTCTTGGCTCATCGCCGGAGAATGGTTGCAAGATGAAAGGGATTGCCGGTCCTGGCATTGGCCATACCATACTGAATCTGGACATCACGTTCACTGGCTGTACTTTTTCCAAGCTCAATCGTCGATTGACGGGGACACTGGCGCTCTACCCGGCTGAAAAACGCACCCAGTTCTGGATCTATGCTCACCCCGTTGATTTACTCAATCCTGGCTGGAGCTACGACATCAAAGGCACACTACGTCGATGATGGCACTATCTGAGTGGAATCTATAACGCATGTACAACTTTCTGGTCACAGCACGAACGGGAGCCTGGGAGGAAAGAGGCTACGAATACGACAGAGGGCGCTTTCTTGAATACACGAGTGATGAAATAGCCAGCCGCTTCCAGGAGTTAAAAGCGGCGCAGATCAATATGCTGCTGGAACTCCCGTGCTTGTTCGCTTACGAGGGTTCTATCGAGCCGATGAGGCTAGGCAGATTGCTCAAAATTCGCCAACGTGATCGGAAGCTGTACATCGAGTTCAAACTTGACCCTGATGTACCCCCCATTCCTTTTGAGAGAATTGAGCCTCTTCAGGCAGCGCTTGATATTAGGAATTGGGAGTTAAACCGAACCCATTGGGCGATCAAGGACGAAGATCTGCTCGCGGCACTTGAAAGCGAGAACCTTGTTTCCGCTCAAAATGTATCACCAAGGATTGAGAAAGCAAATTTACCACCTCTTTCCGAGCCAGAGGTGCTAGCGGAGTCTGTCGGTGGATTCATTGAAAAGGTCCTGAATCTCAAACATGGATCTAAGGAGGTGTTTTACCGCGGCCATTCCAATCGAAAGAAATACCGATTAGAGCCATCCTTATTCAGAAAAGATGAGCTGGGTAATTTCAAGCACTTGGATGCTGAAGACAGAATGTATCGGGAGTTGCTGGTATCGAACTCGTTCGATTTCCACGGCGATGTCTACACGCTGGATCGACTAGTACGCATGCAACATTACTCCCTACCCACTCGCCTCCTAGATATCACTTCCAATCCCCTAATTGCCCTCTACTTCGCCTGCAAAAGCCATCTGTCGGAAGTGGGTGAGGTTGTCGTTTTTGCGATG
>JAYRXB010000415.1:0-10283 GCA_041917735.1 Cyclobacteriaceae bacterium | reverse complement strand
GTGACCAACTTTGTAGATTTTGTCAATGCCAACCGCGCCTATGTGCAGGCCGAAGCCGACAAGGCCCGCGCCGAATACAACCTCGTCTTCCAGAAGCTGCTCCTCGAGTACGCCGTTGGAACGTTGAAGGCGGAGGATATCACTAAACAGTAGCCGTGGCTAGTGCGTTACCACGACCGATTACGGATTGCCGACCATGGTGACCAGCTAGCCGGCTGGCCAGTTGCCGGATGGCCGGAGGCTCGGACTTTACTGACTACTGATTACCGATTACGGTTACCAGGCAACCGGATGGCCGGGGGCAGGGGCTTTACCGACTACTGATTACGGATTACCGATTACCGATCACCGATTACGGTTACCAGACAACCGGATGGCCAGGGGCAGTGGTCTTTGCTGACTAACGATCGCGCATTACCCGGCCACCTGGCTACCCGGCACCCAGCTAGTCATTTTCACCAAGATTTCACTATCTTTGCGGCCCCCCAAACCGGTGGGACGCTCTGGCGGGTGCCTGGGCGGATCGTTAAACCAAAAGTGCTTCCGGGATTGCCCGACCGGAGCATGTATCGAAGGGTGATTTTACATGACAAAGGACAGAAAGGAAAAAGGAGCCGCTGAGCCCAAAAAGCCGTTGGCCGTGAAAGGCGCAGAAGCCGATGTGGACGTAAAGACCGCAGAAGTGGAGCTCGAAAACGATGAGCTCGCCGCCTTCAAGGCTGCCAAGCGCGCCGAAGAAGAGGAAGGCCTGAACCGGGTCATCCGCGACGTAACGGCACGCAAGAGCGCAGCGACCTCCGTCTCCACGGAGAACTTCGACTGGGATGCGTTTGACCGCAAAGGCTTTGGCGAAGGCTATTCCGCCGCCGAGCGCGACAACCTCAACAAACTCTACTCCGGCACGGTAACCACGGTCGCCAACAGCGAAGTGGTGAAAGGCGTAGTGGTCGGCATCAACAACCGCGATGTGATCCTCAATATCGGATTCAAGTCGGACGGCCTTGTGCCGCTGGCGGAATTCAAGGACATGCCGAACCTGAAAATCGGCGACGAAGTGGATCTCTTCATCGAAGAGCGTGAAGACGCCATGGGCCAGCTCGTGCTCTCCCGCCGCAAGGCCAAGCTCGTGAAGGGCTGGGAGTATGTGCAGACTGCCCTCGACAAAGACCAGGTAATCGAAGGTTTCGTGAAGCGCCGCACCAAGGGCGGCTTGATCGTGGATGTGTTCGGCATCGAGGCGTTCCTCCCCGGCAGCCAGATCGACGTGAAGCCGATCCGCGATTTCGATATCTATGTAAACAAGAACATCGAGGTGAAGGTGGTGAAGATCAACTACACCAACGACAACGTAGTGGTATCGCACAAGGTGCTGATCGAGAAAGACCTCGAGCAGCAGAAGGCGGCCATCCTCACGAACCTCGACAAAGGACAGGTGCTCGAAGGGGTTATCAAGAACATGACCAACTTCGGTGTGTTCATCGACCTCGGCGGCGTCGACGGTTTGCTCCACATCACCGACATCTCGTGGGGCCGCGTGTCGCACCCGGAAGAAGTGCTCAAGCTCGACCAGACCGTCAAGGTGGTGGTGCTCGACTTCGACCAGGACAAGAAGCGCATCAGCCTCGGCATGAAGCAACTGACCCCGCACCCGTGGGAGTCGCTGCCGGCCGAAATCGTGGTAGGCTCCAAAGTGAAGGGCCGCATCGTGAACGTAGCCGACTACGGCGCGTTCCTCGAGCTGCAGCCCGGCGTGGAAGGCCTGATCCACGTCAGCGAAATGAGCTGGTCACAGCACCTGCGCAATCCCCAGGATTTCATCAAGGTTGGCGATATCGTGGAAGCTGTGGTGCTCACCATCGACCGCGAAGAGCGCAAGATGTCACTCGGCATCAAGCAACTCACGGAGGATCCCTGGACGCGCCAGGAAGTGCTTACCAAGTACGCTATCGGCACGACCCACAAGGGTATCGTTCGCAACCTCACCAACTTCGGATTGTTCCTGGAGCTGGAAGAAGGCATCGACGGCCTCGTGCACGTGTCTGACCTCAGCTGGACCAAGAAGGTGAAACACCCTTCGGAGTTCACCAAGGTGGGCGAGACCCTCGAAGTGAAAGTGCTGGAGCTTGACGCGGCCAACCGCCGTCTGGCCCTCAGCCACAAGCACCTCGAGCAGAACCCCTGGGATACGTTCGAGACCATCTTCACGCCTGGCTCGGTGCACAAAGGCACCGTCGTCAACAAGAACGACAAGGGCATGATCGTGGAGCTGCAGTACGGTATCGAAGGCTTCTGCACGATCAAGAACATCACCAAGCAGGACGGAGGCAAGACCGAAATCGGCGAGTCGCTCGATTTCAAGGTGCTCGAGTTCTCCAAAGACGACCGCCGCATTTCCCTCAGCCACAAGGCTACGTGGTCGGCGGAAGAGGAGAAGCCCGCAGCGGCCCCCGCTCCCAAGCGCAAGCCGGAATCCAAAGGCAAGACCATCGCCAACATCAACCAGCAGTCGGAGAAATCCACACTGGGTGACCTGGAGGCCTTGAGCGCGCTGAAGGAGAAGATGTCGGCCGCCAAATCGGCACCGGCAGCTGGTGAAGAACCGAAAAGCGAATAGGTAGTTATCGGTTATACAAGAGAAAAGGTGACTGGAAACAGTCACCTTTTTTTGTTGCTCGCCTCCGTCCGATTCCTTGGCACTCGTTGCTCGTTGCTCGTTGCTCGTTACTCGTTACTCGTTACTCGTTGCTCGCTTCTCGTTACTCGCTTCTCACGCCGCCCTACATAGCCGTTGGAAGTCAGACTCGCTAATCAAAGGGCTCAACTTTTGAACATTTGAACGTTGAACTGTTGAACCGCTGGCAGACCTTGCACCACCGGACCCGGGTACCTCATAGTACTCGTGAAAATTGAGTAGCTTGTCCTGCATAATAGCTGGATTATGCAAAGAAGAAAATACCTCAAGACCATGGCGGCAGGAACCTTGTCGGCAGGCATACTGCTCGACGCCTGCAGCCCCCCGGCAGATGCGCCGAAGACGGCGGCTGTGGCAGCCGGTCCCTTGTCTGCCCGTGGTGTTCAGGCATCCAAGACCGTGGTTCGCGTTGACCTCGACCTCTATTTTGAGGCGGCAGCAAACCTGTATGATCCAAAGACCAACCCGCAAGGCAAGTTTCCGCTCAACGTAGCCGAGAATAAACTCGTCTGGGGTTTGCTCAAGGATAAAATTGAGAAGATTTCCCGTGAGAATCCCGTAGAAAGTTGGGTGGCCAACTATACCAGCAGTGTGGGTGCGCTTTCCACACGGCAGATCATGGCCGGGTTCATTGAGAAGTTCCTGGCGCATGCGCCCATCGATCCGGCGCACCTGTGCATGGGGCCTGGCGCCGCGGCCGTTATCGAGCAGACGTCGTGGATCCTTGGGGAACCCGGCGATGTGGCCGTTATTCCCGCGCCGTGCTACTCCGTTTACACCCAAGACATTGGCAACCGGCCGGGCATTGAGCGCTACAACCTGGTCACCCACCGGGAGATGTCGGAACTGAAGAGCGGGCCGCTGCTGACCACCGACCACCTCGAGAAAGCGCAACAGAATATTGAAAGCCAGGGCAAGCGTTTTCGAATGCTCATCCTCACCAATCCCGACAACCCAACCGGCGGTGTCTACACCAAAGCGCAACTGGAGGCCTACTCGGATTGGTGTATAACCCGGAACATCCACCTTGTCGTGAATGAGATCTACGGCCTTTCGCTGCTCGACACGACGCACCCGTTGCTGCGCCAGGACTTTTCCGAATCCCGTCCGTTTTACTCCTTCATCAACATTATCCAGCAAAAGCAGAGCGATTATTTGCACTGGTGGTACTCACTTTCCAAAGACTTTGGAGCCTCCGGATTCCGGGTCGGCGTTGCCTATTCGCTCAATGCAGCCTACCGCAAGGCATTCGACAACCTCAATGCGACGGCAATGGTTTCCAACTACGCGCAATGGATCTTCGAAAAGGCGCTGGCGGATCACGATTTTGTAAAGTCCTATGTGGAAGCCAACCAGCGTGCGCTCACGGAGAACTATGCCCTTGCCGTGTCGCGGTTGCGCCAGTTGGGGATACCCTACGCCCCGGCCCGGGGGAGCCTGTTTGTTTGGCTCGACTTGTCGGAATTCATGGCGGAGAATACGCCCGAGGCGGAGCGAGTGCTCTGGATGGACTTATACCAACAGACCGGTGTGTTGCTCACGCCCGGCGACGGTTTCGGTCATGAAAAGCGCGGGCAATTCCGCCTGGTGTATTCGTATGTCCCCAAGGAACAGTTGGAGGTAGCGATGGGGAGGGTGGTGGAGTTTGTCAGCCAGCGAAGGGCTAATGCGAAGACTTGAAAGCACTCATTAACACACAACGCGTAGGCAATAATTGGATTTGTCGCGTGAGATACTGTCTAATTCTAAATTAGGAGCTTCTGATAGCTGCCAGTGTGCAGCGGCCGATTGGTATCTGCATCGGGTTGGTTCATGACTTCGATGTTAAGCCATATCCAGTCGTGGCAATTTGTGTCGATGCTGCGGTCCGTGGGCGTCATCGGTGCGTTTTGCGCAAATCAAAGCTTGGTTGAGTTGCGATAATTGCAACGGGCGCCGTAGGTCACGATCTACCTTTGGGCAAGGCTTTGAATTCAAGGCGCTCAACCCGATGATTACCATTCGACCAGCCACTCCGGATGACTCGGCAGCACTGATCCAGCTGACAGCCATCACGCCCATGCAAGGTGATATCGGGTTGAGGATTGATCGGCACCCCGATTTCTTTCACTTGCTGCGCGAGCGAGGAACCTTCGTAGCCCTCGTTGCAGAAACGGAAGACAACCAGGTCGTCGGATCGTTTACGGCCTGCCGCCAGGCGTTTGTGGTAGAGCAGGTCGAGACGCCGGTGTATTACCTGGGCGACCTGAAAGTGCATCCGAAATTTGCCGGTAGCACCGTGGCCTTCCGCCTGGTGCAGCAGATGTATTCGGCATTGAAGGGGATGGGAGCTGACTTGCTTTTTTGCACGGCCGCGGAAGGGAATAACCTGGTCAAACCTTTCTTTTCCGGCAAGGCAGAAATCCCACGCTTCCGGAAGCTGAGCTGCTTTCGTGTATACCAAATCCTTCCAAGGAAGTTCAACCCAGCTGAGGCGGCGCGGAGCCTGTTCACGCTCCAGGAGCTGAATGCTTTCTACGACAGCTTCAACGAACGCTACACCTTGTTTCCGCGGACACAAAACCTTGATGCCTGCGAGCATTTTGTCATGAAAAGGGATGGCAAAATAGTGGCCGCGTTGTCAACGGCTGATACATCCGCTTTCAAGCAAAACGTGCTGATGAGCTATTCACCAACTGTCGGATTTCTGTTGGGGGCATTGAAGCTGTTGAGGCCCATCCTCCGGATGCCCCGGCTGCCCGAAAAGGGAGCTGCGGTCAGGGTGCTTTACGTACGATGCTGGGCCACTTCAGATGAATCCGGCGAAGCATTGCGTACGCTCATCCGTCAAGCCGGAAGCTACGCTTACAACAAGGACTATCATTTCCTGAGTATGGCCGTGGATGAGAAAGATGCCTGGACAGTCCGCTTGATGAAAGGCTTCCGGTCTTTCGTGTTTCATTCCAATGGCCTGCTTACGAGCCTGCAGCATCAGACAGAACTTTTGGACAGGCTTTGCCAGGGTATGTCCTATGAAGATTATTCCATTGTGTAGTCATTGTTCCACCTAATTCCCAATTCCCATGATAGACGTTCTGACAGTTTCAACAATCAAGGAGGATCAGCGATCGGTGGTTACCGATATCCTTTCGCAGGCCATCACCGGCGAGCTGATCGGCATGTCAAACTTTGCTGCGCTGGCGGGCGCGGTAGATGACGTAGGCGAGAAAATGGAAGCGGTGGAGCACGCGAACTGTGAACGCGGGCATGCGGAAGGATTCATGGCGATGGCTAAAAAATACGGCCTGGAGCCGGTCATCAACCTCGAGGGTTACTACTGGAGTTCTGTCCGCACCTGTTTCATGAAGTACGCCCGCGAAAAAGACTTCATCGGCTGCCTGATCATTCAGGAAGTGATGCTCGAGTGCTTCGCGGTAAGCATGTATCACGACGTAGGGTGCGCGCTCGACAACGAAATCGGCCACCTGTTTCGCGCCATCTCGGAGGAGGAAAAGGAGCACATCGAGCATTCGATTGAACTTTTGCAGAAGGAATGGAAAGGGGACCCTGCCGGGTTCCTGGAGAAGGTGGAACGAATCCACAAAGACTGCATGGGGATACTGGCCGAGTGGACAGCGCCCACCGACCTGAAAGGTCACTGCGGGGTGTGCAAGGGGGATTGCATGAAGAAGGGGCTGCATCACGTGTCGCTCGATGTTACCCAGATGCGTGGCCATGCCATGAACCTTTACCTCAAAACGTTGGATCGTATCGGGTTGCCCGGCAAACAAACATTGGAATGGGTCATCAACCTGCCGGCGTAACCTTTGCCGCCATCGGCCACCTGGACACCTGGGACAGGGCTTCACGATTTGTGAACAGCCTTCGGGTGACGCACCACCATGCGCAACTTCCAATAGCCACGATCAAGTCCGTGTTTGGATTCATCCCTCCCCGGAAGCTCTTCGAGGTGGAAGTCATTTCCCCGGTTACAGGCAAGGTGAAGGGTATGTACATCGAGTCGTTCATTTCCCCCGATGAACTGGATGCCGCGCATTTGCATGCCAACCTGAGGAAGGTGCGGGAGGCGTGCTGCTGTGCAGAGCGGGAGGGGGCTGCGGTTGCTTCGCTCGGAGGATTTACCTCCATCGTGCTCGAAGCTGGGCGTGAGGAGGCGAGCGTTACCGGACGAACACAATTCACCACCGGCAATACACTGACTGCAGGATTCATTGTCAAGGCTGTGGAGAGCGTATGTCGGCAACGGGGGAAAGCGCTGCAGGCCGCAACGCTGCTGATCGTGGGTTCGACCGGCGATATTGGAAGCGCGTGTGCCCGGTATTTTCAGAACTCGGTCAAGTCGCTGCTCCTGTGCGCAAGGCAGGCTGGACCCTTGGCGCGACAGTCACAAGAATTTATTGACCGCGGTATCTCAGCCCGGTACGCTGTTCATGTAAATGAACTTCTCCCATCGGCTGACATCGTCATCTGCGTGGCAAGCTCGATCATGTCCGACGCGGATTTCGGCTTGCTGCCACCCGATGCAATCATCTGTGATGCGGGGTATCCCAAGAACCTGGCCATCCGACAGCCCCTTGACGGGCGAGTGCTCTTTGCCGGGGGCATGGGGATGGTACGGGGCGGATACACCTTCTTCCCGGATCATCGAAGCGATATCTATGACTTCCCTGGCGAGAATGTCATGCACGGTTGCTTCCTGGAAGGTATCGTATTGGCCATGGAGGGCAAGCCCGTAGCCTTTTCACGCGGCCGCGGCAAGATCACTGTTTCGGCAATCAACGACATCGTAGGACTGGCCGCCAAGCATGGAGTGGAGCCAGCCATTCACTAAGGGCCTAAAGCAACAAACTCATGGAAAACAAAGCCAACGGACAGGTACAACTCTCGAAGTTTATCTTCAGCCATAACTGGGAGGATCCCGCCGTGGACGAACGAGCGCTGCGGATCCAGGAAGGTGATACCGTATTCACCATTACGTCGGGGGGTTGCAATACGCTCGGCTTTCTCCGCTTCCGGCCCTCTTCCATCTTCTGCGTGGACATTAATGATGCTCAGACGCACGTGATGCAGTTGAAGCAGGCTGCCATTCGCCGACTTGGATATGATGAATACCTGTCCTTCCTCGGCGTTCGCGTGGGTTCGGGCCGCCTTCAGCAATACGATCGACTGAAACATGATTTGCCGGAAGAGGGAAGGCGCTTTTGGGAGGAGCGGAAAAGCACGATCCGGCAAGGCATCTTCATGGGTGGTCGGTATGAAAAGTTTGTAAAGCTGGCGGGGTTTATCCTGCGCACAATTCAGGGCCCCCAAAAGACGCGAAGCCTTTTTGCGCTCACGTCGTTGGAAGCGCAGAAGGAATTCTTCGATAGCAAATGGAACAACGGCAGGTGGCGATTCATATTCAATACCATGTTCAACAAGAAGAGCCTGGCCGACAAGGGTCTTAATGCAGACTACTTCCACTTTGACGATGGCTCATCCTCCTTTTCGGAGAGTTTTCAGAAACGTGCTGCTCATGCCATGACAGACATCCCTGCACGAAGTAACTATTTCCTGGCGCTGTACTTTCTGGGCAGGTACCTCGACGACGAAAGCATGCCCGAGTACCTGAAGCGGGTGAATTTTGATCGCCTGAAGGAAAATATCGACCGTATTCATGCCATTACGGCCGACAGCAAGTACTGGCTCGCCGGGCAACCCGATAACCACTTCGATGTGTTCGCCCTCTCCAATATCTGTGAACTGATGGATGAGCACGATACGGAGAAGTTGTTTATGGAGGTGTATCGCACCGCAAAACCGGGTGCAAGAATAATCTTCAGGAACCTGATGATTCCCCGCGAAGTTCCGGAATCCCTGCGCAAGGTCATTGTAAAGAACAAGGAGCTCAGCCGCACCTTGCAGGAAGCCGATCGGTCATTTGTGTACGGCAAGGTGGCGGCATACGAGGTCCGGAAGTAGGCGATTACCCTGATGATATGGAGAAGCTTCAGAAGAATGAGTTCCCAATTCCAGCCCGGTTGAATATGGGAATTCTCCTGGTTGCCACAGGCTTGTATCTGTACCTCCAGTGGCAGGCCTCCCACGTGGACAATGCGTGGTGGCTGGTCCTGCTGGGGTTCACCTTCGCCCTCATCATGATTCCGGTCTACTCCCTTATCCATGAGGCCGAACACGGGATGGCCCATCCCGACAAAACCTGGAACTACCTGGCCGGGGTGCACCTGTGCAACCTCTTCATTGCGCCATTTACTTTTTTCCGGACTTGCCACCTCAACCATCATCGGCACAATCGAACCGATGTGGAGATGTGGGACCTGTATTATGAGCACCAGAATCGCTTTTTGCGGTATGGGAATCTCTACCTGATGATGATTGGGTTTGGTTACCTCATGCTCCCCGTTTCGGTGGTGTTGTCCGCAATTCATCCCAAACTGCTTTACCTGAGGATATTCACATCCCATACGGAGATAAACGGATTCCTGGAAGGCAGCGACAAACCCGAGAAGTGGAGGCGCATGCGGTGGGAGAGCGTAGGTGTTATCGCCTTCCAGGTACTGATTGTTGTAGTGCTGGACCTGAAGTTGCTCCCGTATGCCATCCTCCTGGTGTGCCACGGGTTTGTGTGGTCTTCCCAGAATTACGTCAACCACGCCTTTGCACCCAGGGATATCATCAACGGCGCGCACAACCACAAAATGAGTTCGTGGTTCAGGCTCATCTACCTCAATTTCAATGTGCACCTGGCCCATCATCAGAATCCACACGTTCCGTGGACGCACCTGCCGAGGTTCATCCGGGAGGGAGGCGCTGAGCGCATTCCGTTCCTCAAGGCATACATCAATCTCTGGAAAGGACCCGCCCTGACCCATGAACCTGCACCCCGGATCACCCATGCGGAAAAGTAGCCTGCCCCAGAAGGTACTCTACGCCATTTTCGTTATCGCCATCCTTCCGGTAGCGCTGGTGGGATGGGTGCAACTCACAGGCCATGCCGTGTCTTTGGCTGTCCCCAACGCCGGGCTCCTCGGGCCCATACTCAGCCTGCTTGGTGTCGCCCTGCTGGCCCTCGGTATCATCAATGTATTTCTTACTCCGGACGAGCTGCCCATCAATAACCTTCCCGTTGTTCGATTTTATACGGAGCGGGTGTTCTATTGGATTCCCTTCCCGGTGCTGACAGGTTTTGCGTTGGCACTCGTTGGGTTGTCCATTCAATTCAACTCCCCGTCAGGTTTCTGGCTAGCCTCACCCATGGTTGCGCTGACGTTCACCGCCAGCGTCTATGGCCGCATGCGCGCAGCTATTGCCCGTAAGTACGGTGTGCCTTCGCGTAAGCGGTTCGTTCGTTTTGCAGCGGACGAGCCTGCGGCGCCTGCACTTGCGGAGAGGCTATCGGTTTACATTTTTGTGCTTGTTCCGTGGATGACTGTCTATGGCACGGTTGCCGCCATTGGTGTCGTCCCGGATGCCATTGACAATTTCTTTCCGTTCGAGAAATCCTGGCCGGTTATTGAATGGACAACCCAACGAGTGCCAACGCAAAACCTGTCAGCACCGGGAAGGGAATCCAATAGAACACCCGCTCCGT
>JAYRXB010000414.1:0-10710 GCA_041917735.1 Cyclobacteriaceae bacterium | reverse complement strand
GTGCTGGTAACCATGTCTAACATCAGCCCCGATTACTACAACTACCTGTGGTTGCGAAATGACAGCCGCTTCAGCCTTGCCGGGTTTGCGTCTGAACCCCTGAATTTTCCTACCAATGTGCAGGGCGGCTATGGGTACTTCAACCTGCATGTGCCGGACGTACGGGGTTTCGTACTGGAGTGATCAATCGGGGTTCAATGGCAGTTGAGCAATGCAGAGACTTCCTTTATCTTGCGCCCCGATTAAAAGGACGCCTTGAAAAACAAGACCTTCCGCTTCCGGGTGATTGCTGAACGGGCCAATGTCATTGAGCCCGGGAAGGAGTTGTTTCATCAGATTAAGGGAAAATGGAATACGTCATATTTCCCGGCGCCCAACCCGCTGACGGTCGAGCTCGCCTGCGGACGCGGTGAATATTCCGTGGCCCTTGCGGCACGCTTTCCTCAACGCAATTATGTTGGCGTCGACATCAAGGGAGATCGCATCTGGAAGGGGAGTACCCTGGCCGTCGAGCAAGGGCTTACCAACATTGGGTTTCTCCGGACCAATATCCTGACCATCGAGAGTTTCTTTGCGCCGCACGAGGTGGATGAAATCTGGCTGACTTTCCCGGACCCGCGACCGCGCAAGCGGGATATCAAGCGAAGACTCACCAGCCCTCGTTTCCTGGAGATGTACAAGCGCATTCTCCGTCCCGGCGGCGTGTTTCGGCTGAAAACCGACAATACCGGGCTGTTTGCTTACACGCTGGAGACCCTGCGGGAGCGCGCCGACATCCTGGACCTGGTTTCGACGGACGACATTTACCAGTCCCCGCTTCGGGACGAGTGCCACGACATCAAAACCCGCTATGAGGAAATGTTCGCCGCCAAGGGCGAACGCATCAAGTACCTTCGGTTTCGGTTTGCTTCGGAAGAGTAACACATTCTTAACCTCCCGGGTGCGGGTGATGGCGCGGCAGCGGCGTACATTTGGATTGCTTTCTGCCTGTGGGTAAGAAGAAACGAGAAGTCGAATTGGTGGTGCTGTCGGATATTCACCTCGGCACCTATGGCTGCCATGCCGAAGAACTGCTGAAGTACCTCAAGTCCATCAAGCCGAAGACGATAATCCTGAACGGTGATATCATTGACATGTGGCAGTTCAGCAAGCGGTATTGGCCACAGTCGCACATGCAGGTGGTGAAGCACTTTACCGGGCAGATCGCCCGCGGTAACAAGGTCATCTACCTCACCGGCAACCATGACGAGATGCTGCGCAAGTTTGCCGGGTTTCGACTGGGATCGTTTCAGATTCTCAACAAAAAGGTACTGACGCTCCAGGGACGCAAAGCCTGGGTCTTTCATGGCGATGTGTTTGATGTTACGATGCAGTATTCGAAATGGCTGGCGCGATTGGGTGCCGTGGGTTACGACCTGTTGATCCTCCTGAACACGTTTGTCAATTTTCTGCTTCGCCTGGCGGGCCGTGAAAAAATTTCGCTCTCCAAACGCGTAAAGGACAGTGTGAAAAAGGCCGTTACATTTATCAATGATTTCGAGGAGACGGCGGCCGACATTGCGATCTCACGGGGCTACGACTATGTAGTGTGCGGTCACATCCATCAGCCGGAGATGCGGGAAGTTACCACCGACAAGGGAACAGTGACGTACCTGAACTCCGGCGATTGGGTGGAAAACCTAACGGCATTGGAGTACAACGGGGGATTCTGGAAGATCTACCGGTATGCGGACGATCCCCACGCACAATCCATGCGACTGCCGAAGCGATTCCGCCAGGCACTGGACAATGACCGGATATTTAAGGACCTTGTTGACCAGTTTATTGAGCCACCCAAACCATGAAGATTCTCTATGCCATCCAGGGTACAGGGAACGGTCACCTCAGCCGGGCCGTCGACATTGTTCCTGAGTTGAAGAAATACGGAAGTGTAGACCTCTTTGTCAGCGGTGCACAGGCGGAAGTCTCGTTGCCGTTCCCCGTGAAATACAAATCGAAGGGCCTGAGCTTCTACTTCGGCAAGAGCGGGGGAATCAACTTCTACAAGACCTTTCAGCGAAACAGCTCCAAGGATGTGGTGAAGGAGATCGCTTCCTTTCCTGTAGACAAGTATGACTTCATTGTCAACGATTTTGAGCCGATTACGGCATGGGCCGCGCGCAAGAAGGAGATTCCCATTGCCGGCCTTAGCCATCAAAGCGCTCTCTTGTCGAAGAAGACGCCCAAGCCGAAAATCAAGGACCCGTTTGGCGAGTGGTTGTTGCGAACCTACGCACCGGTCGACAATTATGTCGGTTTCCATTTTGACCGGTATGACAAGAGTATATTTACCCCGGTGATCCGAACCAGCATCGCGCAGGCCGAGCGAAAAAACAAAGGACACTATACGGTTTACCTGCCAGCCTATGACGACAAGAAGCTGGTTGAACTGCTGATGAAGTTTCCGAGTCTGAAGTGGCACATCTTTTCCAAGCATACGCGGCAGCCATACCATGTCGGGAAGATATCGGTCTATCCGGTGAGTGCAGAAGACTTCGTGGAAAGCATGGTGACCAGCGCCGGGGTGCTGTGCGGCGCCGGTTTTGAGACGCCCGCCGAAGTACTATACCTGGAAAAGAAACTCCTCGTGGTGCCCATGAAGGGGCAATACGAGCAGAAGTGCAACGCGGTGGCGCTGAAGAAACTCGGGGTGCCCGTGCTGAAGAAAGTGAAAAAGAAAAACCTGGCCCGGATTGAAAAGTGGCTGGACAGTGACGACCTGGTCCATGTCGAGTATCCTCCTGTGGCCGAGAAAGCCGTTGCCCGCCTGATGAAGAAGTACGGTCCGGACGGCGACTAGCCGTTCAACTCTTCCAGGACCTGGGCAAGGTGATCGTAGTCTTTCAGCCCGGGCGCTGCTTCACGCGAGCCCTGGAGTACAATACCTGCCGCTCCCGTACGATCGAGGTGATCCTGCGTTGCTCCACCGAAGGGATCCATGCCTACCAGAATGGGTCGGCCCCTGAGCTGGTCAGCGGCCAAGCGATGCTTCAGGCCGGCAATCAACACATAGGCAACGTCCGAACGACCCAGGATGGTGCTTGCCATTTCGCCCAGCGCATCGTAGGAAACTTCTACAATCAGCTTCAACGCCGTGATCGGGCAGTCGGATAACCGGCTTGCCGACAGGTGAAGGTACTGGGGGGCGTATTGCTCGCGAATGATCTCTTCCCGGAAGGGTGCAGCGCCCAATTCCACCACCCGCTCAGGCCCGGAAATCCAACCGACCATCTGTTGATAGGATTCCGGGCTTACATAATCCGGGTCAGCCGGATCCACGACAAACCCCAGCAGGTCAGCACCCATACCTGCACAGTAGCGCGCATCGCTGAGGTTGGTAATTCGGCTCACGTAGACAAGGGGACGCTGTTGCATGGCCAAATATTGAAAAGAAAGATAACTTTGTGAAACTCGTTTTGTGTCGCTGAGGCTCCTGGTTCGTGTCACTGTCTGCATCCTGCTGGTTTCCTGCCAGTCGCAGGAATCGCTCCCCAAGTTCACGGGAAAAGAGTATGTGCCCCTGATTGAAGGTACGTATTGGGAGTACGCGGTGACCACCACAACCATCAGCCCGGTAGGAGGGCAAACCAACGAACTCACGGAAGTCAGGGTAGAGGTGGCCGAGGTTAAATCGGAGAACGGGGAGACAACTTGCGTACTACACCGGTACGTCCGCCCTACGGGAACGGTAACGTATGTCAGCACGGAGACATGGTCGGTCCAGGCGGATGAATTCAAGTACGTACAGCAGGAAGGAAATGTACCGTACGTACGTATTCAGTTCCCCGTCGCAGAAGGCAAGACCTGGAATGGCAACGCCTTTAACACCCAGGGCGGGACCGACGACTGTGGCGATGGGAACTTCACATGCGACATGTTCGCAGCCAGCCAGGTAGGCAAACCCTTTGAATTGCCCGGCGCGTCAACCTACGATGATACCTTGACCATCGTTGAAAGCGACGAGGAAGATCCGATCATCGGCAAGGACCTCCGCAAAGCCATCTATGCACGTAACGTCGGGTTGGTTTATCGCGAGGAGATTCACCTGGAATACTGCACCGTTGGTTCTTGTATCGGCCAACAACAGGTGGAGAACGGGACTATCGTGCGGCAAACGCTGCTGACGTATGGTGCGCCATAGTCTTCTCGTGTTTGCGCTGACCGTCTGTGTACATTCCGTCAGTGCGCAGACTAGCAGGTACATGGTCTTTTTCAAGGACAAGGCCGGAACACCACACTCCATCAGCTCGCCATCCACCTTTCTTTCTGAACGCGCCCTTCAACGGCGTACCAAGGCGGCATCGGTCATCACCGACGAAGATCTCCCCGTGACACCTTCCTATGTTACGCAGGTAAAGAGCACCGGTGCCAAACCCTTCTTCACTTCCCGCTGGGTGAACGGCGTGCTGGTGGAGGCAACCCCAGCACAACTGACGTTGATCCAGGCATTGGGCTGTGTTGCGTCTACGGAGTTTGTTGCACCCAATAGCCGGCTGCTGGGAGGACGTGTGGGTAAAGGCATGTCAACCACTGCCACGTCTGCAGTTACCGATGCGCAACTTGCCATGCATGGCCTGGATACCATGCACGCCGAGGGCTACTACGGTGCCGGGGTCATGGTGGCCGTCCTCGATAGTGGATTTCCCGGTGTGGATACGACAACACCATTCAGCGCTTTGCGAACCGAAAACAGAATTCTCCAGGCGGTCGACTTTGTGACGAACTCAGGTAACGTGTATCAGTTGGATGATCACGGTACCCAAGTGCTTTCCATTATGGTGGCCCAGGCACCCAACTTCACGGGCGGCGCTCCGAAGGCCAGTTACCTCCTGTACCTAACCGAAGACGACGCGACGGAGTATCGCATCGAGGAATACAATTGGCTCTTTGCGGCCGAGCGCGCCGACAGCGCCGGGGCCGACATCATCCAGTCCTCCGTGGGTTACTCCACCTTCGATGACCCTTCCATGAACTACACCACGTCGATGCTCAATGGGCAGACAGCCGTGATCACGCGGGCCGCCGTGAATGCCAGCGAGCGGGGGATGATCGTTGTGGCCAGTGCTGGGAACCTGGGCGGAACAGACTGGCAACGGATTGCCCCGCCCGCCGATGCCGCCGGCATCCTCGCCGTCGGTGCGGTAAGCCTGGATGGCGTCCGGGCGAATTTCAGTTCAACCGGCCCGACTGCTGATGGCCGCATCAAACCGGATGTTGCCGGTCTTGGCATGGGCGTCAGCGTCGTGACATCAACGGGGAACACCGGCACCGTCAGTGGTACCTCGGCGGCCGCGCCGCTGGTCAGCAGCCTTGCCGCCGGGCTGGTTGAAGCATACCCGGAATTGTCTCCGAACCAGTTGATGGAGGCCATCCGGCGTTCCGCTTCAAAGGCAGAAACCCCGGACAACCAGGTGGGCTATGGTGTACCTTCCTATCGTGCAGTTCGCAATTACCTGGAGGCATCGGCCGACGAAGAGGTTTACCTGTTTCCGAATCCTGCAACCAACGAAATCCGGGTCGCCTTTCGGACGTTGCCGGAGTCTGCCGTTGACATGGCGATCTACGATACCATGGGCAAGCGGCTTGAAGGGGCTTCGGTGTTGATCACTTGGGCGAACAACCCGTTTCCCATACAGACGCAGTCACTTTCACCCGGCTTGTATATCCTGGTTCTTCAAGCCGTTGGCGTGCGCTATTCCGTTCGCTTTGTAAAGCTTTAATGGCTAATTTTGGGCTCCGATTTATGAAGCCCATCGTTGCCCCGTCCATCCTCGCTTCGGACTTTGCGAACCTCCAGCGAGAGATTACGATGATCAATGAAAGTGAAGCCGACTGGATTCACGTCGATATCATGGATGGGGTATTTGTACCCAACCTTTCCATGGGCCTGCCGGTGGTAGAGGCGGTTAATCGCCATGCCCGAAAGCCCCTGGATGTGCACCTGATGATTGTCCAGCCGGAGCGCTACGTAGAAGCCTTTCACAAAGCCGGCGCGGCGACCATATCCGTCCACGTCGAAGCGTGCCCCCACCTCCATCGTAATATTCAGCAGCTCAAGCAGATAGGCGTAAAGGCAGGGGTGGCCCTCAACCCCCACACGCCGCTGGAGGCCCTGCGCTATGTTATTCAGGATATCGACCTGGTTTGTGTTATGTCTGTTAACCCGGGCTTTGGTGGACAGAAGTTCATCGAGTCTACCTATCAGAAAATCAAAGAGTTGAAGCAGATGATCGCTTATTCAGGTTCAAGCGCCCTGATAGAAATCGACGGGGGCGTAAACCAACAGAATGCGAAGCCGCTGCTGGACGCCGGGGCCGATGTCCTGGTGGCCGGCAATTTTGTGTTCTCTTCCAAGGAACCCAAAGAGGTTATCCGGCAACTCAAGCACCTTTGAACGATCCGCTGGCAGGGATTTTGCACTGCTAAAGCGGCAACACCCATGAAGACCTTACCCTTGATATTACTTGTGCTGGTGCTGACATCCTGCGCCCGCTCCGTTACCCGCGTTGATCCCGGCCAGGCCATTGACCTGAGCGGCCGATGGAACGATACCGACTCCCGCCAGGTGGCCAACGCCATGATTCAAAACCTGCTGGGCAGCGAGAAGTTCAAGGAGTATGCTGCCACCCTCGGCAAGAAACCTGCCATCATCGTCGGGCTGGTGCGCAACCGTACGAGCGAGCACATCGACACCGAAAACTACATCAAGCGCATCGAACTCGCCATCTTCAACTCAGGCGTTGCGGACCTGGTGGAGTCGGGAGCCTTTCGCGACAAGTTGCGGGTAGAGCGCGTCAACCAGCGTGATTTTGCCAAAGCGAGCACGGTGGCGCGTTGGGGCGAAGAGACCGGTGCGAACCTCATGCTCTTTGGTGAGATGACCTCCGAGACCGACGTCTACCAAAAGCAACGGGTGGTGAATTATGTAACCACGCTGTTCCTGACCGACATGGAAACCAACAAGCGGATCTGGTACGGGCAGGAGGAGATCAAGAAGTATGTTAAGAACTAGCTGATGCTTTTGGTTCTTGGGTAGTTACCATTGCGATTGACGATGCACGGCACCACGTTAAGGCTACTGAGAATAAGTGTGGTGGGGGTTCTGCTCTTCGCCGGGTCTTCGTGCGCCACCTACTACCATTCCAACCAGGCCTTCAACGAAGTCTTTGAACGAGGAGAACTGCACAAGGCCCTCAAGACGCTTCAGGAAAAGCCATCGGAGGGAGCGGGGAAGAAGCAGTTTCTCTATTTCGTCAACAACGGCCTGGTGCTCTCACTGCTGGGCAAGTACAACGACAGCAATCACTTCTTCGAACGTGCCTACAACTTTGGTGAGGACTACCGCATCAACTACGCCAACGAGGCGGCCACGTATTTCACCAACCCCAACTTCTCGGTATACCGGGGTGAAGACCATGAGCACTTGCTGCTCCTGTACTTCAAAGCAATGAACTACCTCAAAATGGACAAGACGGAAGAGGCGTTGGTGGAATGCCGCCGTCTCAACATCCGCCTCCAGCAACTGAGTGATCGCTATGCTACGGAAGATAAGTACCGCAAGGATGCCTTCGTTCACACCTTGATGGGTATCATCTACGAGTCGGACTACGACTACAACAACGCCTTCATTGCCTACCGGAATGCCATCGAAGCCTATGAAGGCGAGTTCTTCAAGTTGTTCCAGGTGAGCGCCCCCGACCAACTGAAGAAAGACCTGGTGCGAACGGCGCGACTCAGTGGACTGGAAGAAGAGTACCAGTACTACCGGGAGAAATTCGGAATGCCCGATGAGGAATACCCTGACCGTACCGGTGGCGAATTGGTGTTCTTCTGGCACAATGGTCTCAGCCCGGTCAAGACCGAGTGGTCGATCAGCTTTGCCATCAGCCAGCGCAACGGTATGGTGTATTTCTCAAACGAAGAGCAAGGACTCAATTATGCTTTCCCGTCGGAAGGATATAGCAGCAGCCAGTTGGAATCACTCTCGAACCTAAGCGTATACCGACTCACCTTGCCACGGTATGCGGAACGGCCGGTCTACTACAGCAATGCCTCGTTGGCAAAGGGCGAAACGACCTATTCGCTCCAGTTGCTTGAAGATGTCAATAAGGTAGCGTTCAAGTGCCTGGACGAGCGGATGAACCTCGAGTTGAGCAAAGCCCTCATGCGCCTGGCCGTCAAGAAGGCAACGGAGGAGGCAGCAACCTCCCGTGACAAGTGGGCCGGCGTGCTGATGAATATGGTGAATGTACTGACGGAAGCCGCAGACACCCGCAACTGGCAGACGTTGCCACACAGCATCTACTATGCGCGCATCCCGCTGGATGTTGGCACCAATACAGTCACCCTGGAGACGATCGACCACCGCGGCGCTCGCCAAACCCTGGACTTTACCTACGAGGTCAAGCAGGGTCAGACTCATTTTCACACCTATACCAGCCTTGAGACTACGTCGCCTGGACGCGGTTTTTGAGCCATTGGCGGCAAAATCTTGCTACCTTTAACCTCTCTATCCACCTGAATGCGCTTGTCTGGTTGGCATACATGGACGATTTGCGGCCTCCTCATGGGAAGCATGCACATGACTCATGCCCAGCAGCAGGCGGCGCAAGCGGATACATTGGTGAAGCCAGCCGCCAGGGTAGCGCCCGACACAACCGGTTTGAAGAAGCCTGTGGATGCTGTACAAGAGGAGGAGAAAGAGCAGAACAAAGCTGACTTTCCGCTGGACAACTTCTACGCCGAGCGCAAGAAGTGGCCATTGTCGTTCCTGCGCCACTTTCGCTTCAGCCTGAGCACCGGCTATGGGAACACGTTCTTCAGTCACGACCTTCCCGGCTACGGCATTTACCAGGCACCCGGTGGAACGCCCCAGATCTTTCCGGGCACATCGCCTACAACGCGCTATTCCAACTGGGTGAATGAACGGGTAGTTGATGTTACCGCTGCGAACCCCTCGGCGTTTCTGGTAACCTCCGACACGGCTTCGCTGGGGTTCACCGGGAGCGGTTGGAGCATCCCGCTAAAGGCGACCATTCATTTTGAATTCATGCAGCGGTATCGGATCGGCTTAGGGTATTCCTACGAGTTGTTCAACATGGGTGACTTTACGGCGACGGCCTACAGCGACCGCCTGGGGGCCATGCAACCCACCAACGCCTCCGGTTCGATCAGCCGCTTCTTTGGTATGGCCGGCGTCTCATTTTACCGGGCAGGCCCTTACTTGTTCACCGGCGATATCCAGGTAGGAAGCTTCTCACCTTCAAACTTCGATGCTACCCTGGCAGCAACAGGGGTGTACTTCAACGGGGGAGTCACGATTGAACGTGACCTGTCGGAATACCTGCGAGCATTCGTCCGGCCTTCGTTTGAATTCAAGAGCTACACGTTGACCTTGCCGGAGGGTGGTAACCCGATCGACCACACGATGAATGCATTGTACCTGAATTTCGGGTTGACATACCGCATCCCGGAGTTGCCCAAGTGCTTTCACAAGGACTGCCGTATTCAGCGCAACCACGCCCATGGCGACCGGGAGTACCGGAGCCGCGTCCACCCGATCTACAAGAAGCAGAATCCGAACTACGGAGAGAATAACCCCAACCTGATCAAGTACAAGGGGAAGAATAAGAAGATGCTGAACCCGTACTAGAGAAGCTCGAAGCTAGAATCTGGAAGCCAGGCGTTCTATGGTCCATCGACCATGGACCACCTCCGGAAGCCAGGCATTCTATGGTCCATCGACCATCGACCATGGACCACCCCTCAGCGGGATTTGGCACGGTGGTGGGGTATGGAATCGGTGGGGTTCCCGGACCTGGAAAAAACACCCGAATTACCCCCAAATTCCCCGATTTTATCCACGTCCGGCGGCTGTCTGTAAGGCCTTTTTCCCTATCTTTGCCCGTTCATTTTAGCGACCTAAAACAGACCCTAATTCCGTGGCAGAAGAGACAACCGGCCTACCCCCGCGACAGAACATAATTCCGATCAGCATTGAGGATGAAATGAGGGGCGCCTACATCGACTATTCGATGTCGGTAATCGTCTCCCGAGCCCTCCCGGATGTGCGTGACGGCCTCAAGCCGGTGCACCGCCGTGTGCTCTACGGCATGCAGGAACTGGGGGTCAACTACAACAAACCGTATAAGAAATCAGCCCGTATCGTCGGGGAGGTGCTGGGTAAATATCACCCCCATGGCGACTCGTCGGTATACGATACCATGGTGCGGATGGCCCAGGACTGGTCCTTGCGCTACACCCTCGTGGACGGGCAGGGGAACTTTGGTTCCATCGATGGCGACTTCCCGGCAGCCATGCGCTACACGGAGGCCCGCCTGCGCCGCATCGCGGAAGAGATGTTGGCGGATATCAACAAGGATACGGTCGACTTCCAGCCCAACTTCGACGACTCGCTCACCGAACCCACCGTACTTCCTTCCAAGATTCCGAACCTGCTGGTCAACGGTTCTGCCGGAATCGCCGTGGGTATGGCCACCAATATGGCTCCCCACAACCTCTCGGAGGTCGTGGACGGCATTTGCGCCTATATCGACAACCGTGAGATTACCATCCAGGAGTTGATGAAGTACGTGACAGCCCCGGATTTCCCGACTGGCGGCATCATCTTCGGCGTCTCCGGCGTACAAGAGTCTTACCTGACCGGCCGTG
>JAYRXB010000413.1:0-2130 GCA_041917735.1 Cyclobacteriaceae bacterium | reverse complement strand
ACTTGAGGTCGGCATCGCCACCACTGCCGCGGTCACAACGAGCGTCATTGCTGTGCTTACAGCCGATTACCTGCTGGCTCAATTGCTCTACGTACGTTGATGCATGCTTAAGATCAACCACATCAGCAAGTCCTTTTCCGGCCGGCCCGTGCTGCAAGATATTTCCGGTGAGTTCAAGAAGGGCATGACTAACCTGATCATCGGCTCATCGGGCACGGGCAAAAGTGTGCTGCTCAAGTGCATCGTGGGTCTCGTCAATCCCGATGAAGGCAATGTCTTCTATGACCTGCGGAACTTCACCGAAGCTGACAAGGAAATGAAAGCCGAGATCCGCCGGGAGATCGGCATGCTCTTCCAGGGTGGTGCCCTGTTCGACTCCAAGACAGTGGAAGGGAACGTCATGTTTCCGCTCGACATTCTCACCAAAATGCCACCGGATGAGAAACTCGACAGGGTGAACTTCTGTTTGAAACGTGTCGGGCTGGAAAATGTCAACAAGAAAATGCCCTCCGAGATTTCCGGCGGCATGAAAAAGCGGGTGGGCATCGCGCGCGCGATCGTCAACAACCCCAATTACCTGTTTTGCGATGAGCCCAACTCCGGTCTGGATCCGCAGACATCAATTCTTATCGACGACCTCATTGGCGAAATCACGCACGAGTTTGATATCACCACCATCGTGGTCACGCACGACATGAATTCGGTGATGGGCATTGGCGAACAAATTATGTTCCTCCACAAGGGAAGGAAACTCTGGGAAGGATCAAACAAAGACATAACCCATTCCGGTGTTGCGGAATTGCACGACTTCGTTTTCTCCAACAAGGTTATGCAGGCGCTCAGGGGCCAAAGTTGATCACACCCGTTTTTCGGGTTACGGCTGCTCCCGCGGCAACTCCACGAAGAAGGTGGTACCTCCGGCCACTATGGGCTCAAACCATATCTTTCCCCCCGCTTGCACCACGGCCTGCCGCGCCATCGCCAGCCCGAGCCCGGAACCGGATGCCTTGGTGGTAAACTGGGGCTGAAAGACACGCTCTCGTACTTCCGGAGGAATCCCCCTCCCCTTGTCCGCCACGGCAAGCCTAACGCCCGTATCGGCAACGCTGATGCGAACGCTGACAAACGCCTTCTCGCCTTCACGGCGCGCCTGAATGGCATTGATCAGGACATTGAACACCGCTCTCCCGATAGACGCCGGATCGGCGGAAACAAAAATCGGTGCTGTGGGGATATCTACATCGAACGTTGCATCCTCGCCGGTTGCAAACAGAGCCGTCGTCTCTGCAACTAACCTCGAAAAATCGAATCGTTGAGGGGCTGGTGCCGGAAGCTGGGCAAACGTGCTGAATGATGAGGCAATCGCATTGAGGATTTCTACCTGTCGGAGCAAGACATCCACAGACTTTCGAAGGCGGTCATTGGGGTTGCTTGACGCAAGTAAATCATGCTCCATGCGTTGCAGGGTAAGCTTCATGGGCGTCAGCGGGTTCTTGATTTCGTGGGCCACCTGCCTGGCCATCTCCCGCCAGGCTGACTCCTTCTCCTGCTTGGCAAGTGCGTGACGGCTCTCGTCCAGGTTGGTTACCATGCGGTTATATTCCTGTGCCAGCACACCGAATTCATCCTTGGTATCCCATCGCAAGGGCTTGTTCTCACCGCTCAGGCTGGTTTGCCGGAGGGTCCTGGCCATCAGGCGAATGGGTGCCGCCAGGCTGTCGGCAGCCAGAAAGGACACCAGGGTGAACACCAGGAATACCACGACAAAAACCTGCAGGATGTTGGACAGCACGAGGAATTGTCCGCGCTGCAGGTACGATGCTGACTCGAAGAAGGGAAGACTTACTACAGCCTCCAACTTACCTGAGGTTGGAGACAGGACAACGGCATATGCACTGCTGTAGGTCAGCGTTCCAATCTGCTCGTTCGTTACCGCCTGTCGTTCACCTTCCAGCACCAGTCGCCGAAAGGCTTCCCGGCTCATGCGTGAAGAAACCAGTTGATTATCGTACAAGGCCGGCTGCGAGGTAAAGCGGAGGTTTCCTTCCGGTGAGAACACGCTGATGTCCGTTTTGGCATAGGCCGCATTTTCAGCAACCCACTCCTCCAACGGGCCTGACTCCTTATCGT
>JAYRXB010000412.1:0-13787 GCA_041917735.1 Cyclobacteriaceae bacterium | reverse complement strand
GGATCGCGCACTCAATGGCAAACTCTTCCAGCGATTTCAACCTGGCTTTTGCCGAATCCATGCCGCCGGCGACAAACGCGTTATAGGCATCGTCAATGTTTTGCGAGGCCCGGTAGTGCGCCGATTCGCTGGCATAAATGCTGGTTACCACGTCCGAAACCTTCGACTTAATGGCGCCAAAGTTGGAAATGGAAACCCCAAACTGCTTACGTTCCTTCGCATACTGGATGGCTTTGGTTATCGCCATCTTGCTTCCGCCCAGGGCGGCAATGCCCAGCTTGATCCGGCCAATGTTGAGAATGTTCACGGCAATCTTGAAGCCGTTCTCACGCTCGCTCAGCAGGTTCTCCACCGGCACCTTGCAGTCGTTGAAAAAGATCTGGCGCGTGGAAGAACCCTTGATGCCCATCTTTTTCTCTTCCTCATTCATGGTGATTCCCCCGAATGCACGCTCCACGATAAAGGCGCTCAGGTTTTTGTCGCTGTCAATCTTCGCAAACACCACGTAGATGTCCGCAAAACCACCGTTGGTGATCCACATCTTCTGTCCGTTGATGACATAGTGTTTTCCATCGGCCGTCAATGTCGCCTTCGTCTTACCCGAGTTGGCATCCGAACCGGAATCCGGTTCCGTGAGGCAGTATGCTGCCTTCCATTCACCGGAAGCCAATTTTGGAATGTACTTCTTCTTTTGTGCCTCGTTACCATAGTAGAGAATCGGCAGTGTGCCAATGCCGGTATGCGCCGAAAAGGCTACCGCCACGGAATGGCCTGCACCAATGGCCTCCGCCACCAGCATGGTGGTATTGAAGTCCATGCCGAAGCCCCCATACTCAGTTGGCACGGAAGTGCCCAGCAGCCCCAACTCGCCTGCCTTGTCCAGGATGGAAGGCATGAGCTTCGGGTCCTTCATCGAATCAATCTCCTCCAGTTTCGGAAATACTTCCTTGGCCAGGAAGTCCTTACACTGTTGCATGATCATGCGCTGCTCTTCATTGAATTCTTCCGGAATGAAGACTTCATGCGCCTGTGTTTCGCGGATCAGAAATTCTCCGCCCTTAATTGCTTTCTTGCTTTCTACCATCGTTGCCATACCCTGAAAATTTTCTCCGAATTAATTTAACAACTCATAAATCCCGGCCACGCCTTGTCCGCCGCCAACACACGCTGTGACCATTCCATATTTCTTCTTCTGGCGTCGCAATTCATTGAAGAGCTGAACGCTGAGGCGGGCGCCCGATGATCCCAGCGGGTGACCCACGGCGATGGCGCCGCCATTGGCGTTTAGCCGTGCCCGGTCAATGCCCAGTTCCTTTACCACGGCCAGCGATTGTGCTGCAAAGGCTTCGTTCAATTCAAAGAGGTCGATGTCCTCGAGTTTCTTGCCTGCGTACTTCAACGCTTTCGGAATAGCCGCCACAGGACCAATTCCCATGATGCGCGGTTCAACACCGGCTACGGCATAGCTGACCATGCGTGCGATCGGCTTCAGATTAAGTTGCTTCACCATGCGCTCGCTCATCACCGTCACAAAGGCAGCTCCATCGGAAGTCTGTGACGAGTTTCCTGCCGTAACAGTGCCGCCCGCCGCAAAGGCCGGTTTCAGTTTCGATAGCCCTTCGACCGTCGTGTCCGCACGAATGCCTTCATCCTTGTCCACGATCCATTCCCGGGTCTTCTTCTTCATGTCGGCATCCACATACACTTCCTTCACGGTGATGGGCACTACTTCGTCTTTGAACTTTCCATCTTTCCAAGCCGCTGCCGCCTTCATGTGCGATTCATACGAAAACTGGTCCTGCTCCTCGCGGGAAATTTTGAATTGCTTCGACACTTCTTCGGCCGTCAGGCCCATGCTCGTGTAATACGTCGGGTTGTCCTTGGCAATGGCAAAGTTGAGTGCCGTCTTGAACCCCATCACAGGAACCAGCGACATGGATTCGGTGCCTCCGGCAATGATGATGTCTGCCATGCCGGCTTGAATACGGTGGCTGGCCATCGCGATCGCCTCTACGCCTGAACCGCAATACCGGTTGATCACTAATCCCGGTACATCCGTACCAAGGGCCAGTAGTGCAATCATCCGGCCCATCTGCATCCCTTGCTCCGCTTCAGGTACTGCATTGCCGACGATGAGGTCATCGACCATTTTGTTTTCCAAGCCTGGGATTGACTTGACCATATGCTTGATCACATCTGCCGCCAGATCGTCGGGCCTGGTAAATCGAAACCCGCCTTTCTTGGCCTTTCCGACAGCTGTTCGATAACCCGCTACGATATATGCATCCATAGTTGTGTTGTTTCTTCGTGAGGTTAAGTATTCTAGTTTCTGAGCGGCTTCCCGCCCGTTAAAATCGCTTGAATTCGTTCCAGCGTTTTCTTTTCCCCGGTCAGTGACAGGAACGCTTCCCGTTCCAGGTCGAGTAGGTACTGCTCGCTCACTTCCTGCGGCGAAGTCAAATCGCCCCCGCACATGACGTTGGCAATCCACTTGGCCACCTTGGCATCGTGTTCGGAGATGTAACGACCCATTTGCATCCCTTGCAACCCCGCCAGGAACAAGGCCTGCCCGGTTCTTCCCATTACCTTGATGTTGCGGGCCTGCTGGGGCATCGTATAGCCCGCGTTCGCGAGTTCAAGCACGGCTTCTTTGGCGTCAGCCAGTTGCCGGTCACGGTTCATGGATACCCGGTCGAGGGGCTTCAGGATGCCCAGTTCGCGCGCCTCTTCCGCCGATGTAGCCACTTTAGCGGTAGCTATTGTCATGAACGCATTCTGCAAGGCGTTCAGTTCCACATCGCCTTCCTCCATCTTGTCGCTCACCCGTTTGGTAAGTTCCTTGGTTCCGCCGCCGCCGGGGATAAGCCCCACGCCGACTTCCACCAATCCGATATAGGTCTCTGCGGCCGCTTGCGCAATGTCCGCATGAAGGGTCATTTCACAACCACCACCAAGTGTGCGGCCTTGTGGCGCCACCACAACGGGGACAGAAGAATAGCGAATGCGCATGACCGACTGTTGGAAAGCCTTGATCATGAAATCGATTTCATCGTAGTCCTGCTCGATGGCATACATGAATACCAATCCGAGGTTGGCGCCAAGCGAGAAGTCGGGGCCCTGGTGTCCAATAACCAAACCGCGGTAATCTTTTTCGGCCATATCGATGGCCTTGTTCATTCCTTCGATAACTGCGCTGCCGAGCGTGTAGCTCTTGCTGTGCCATGCGAAATTGAGCACGCCATCACCCAGGTCGTAGATGCGCGAGTCGGCATTCTTCCATACAACACTCTCTTTCTTGTTTTCAAGAATGATGAAACTTTCGCGTCCGGGAATCGATTGGTAGGACTTGGTATCGATGTCGTAGTATTTCTTCTGGCCGCCTTCGCTCTTGTAGAACGACTTGTTGCCGGAAGCGATCATGTCATACACCCATGCGGCCGGTTTGTATCCTGCTGCTTCCATCTGCGGAAGCGTCTTCTCCAGTCCTACCGCATCCCAGGTCTCAAACGGACCGAGATCCCATCCGAATCCTCCGCACACGGCGTCATCGATCCGGAACAACTCATCGCTGATTTCCGGAATCCGGTTTGTTACGTACTGGAACAGCCCGAAAAATGCGTCCCGATAAAACTCGCCGGCCTTGTCGGTTCCACCGAGCAGTACCTTGAAACGGTCGCGTAGACTATCGACGGCCTTGGCTGCCTCCAGGGTCGCAAACTTCACTTTGGTCTTCGGCTTGTATTCGAGTGTCTTCAGGTCCAAAGTCAGGATCTCCGTTTCTCCCTTGGCATTCTTCGATTTCTTGTAAAAACCCTGCTTGGTTTTATCGCCCAACCATTTGTTCTTTTCGAGCTGGTTGACCACGTCGGGCAACTTGAACATCTCACGGCCTTCATCCTGTACAAGCCCTGCATAGAGGTTGTTGGCCACCTTCACCAGTGTATCCAAGCCGACCACATCCGATGTGCGGAAGGTCGCTGACTTCGGTCGCCCGATTACAGGACCGGTCAATCGGTCTATCTCGTCGACGTTGAGGTCGAACCTTCGCATCGAATCGATGACCTTCAGCAGCCCATAGATACCAACACGGTTTCCAATAAACGCCGGGGTGTCTTTGCACAACACGGTAGTCTTTCCAAGGAACAGATCACCATAATGCATGAGAAAGTCTGTTACCTGCTGGTCGGTCTTGGCCGTTGGAATAATCTCGAGTAAACGCAGATAGCGCGGGGGGTTGAAGAAGTGTGTTCCGGCAAAATGCTTTTGGAAATCTTCCGAACACCCTTCCGCCATGAGGTGTATCGGAATGCCCGATGTATTCGAGGTGATGAGCGTTCCGGGTGTCCGGTATTTCTCCACTTCTTCGTACACCTTTTTCTTGATGTCGAGGTTTTCCACCACTACCTCAATGATCCAGTCGCGGTCCTTGATCTTCGCCATGTCATCCGTGAAGTTGCCGAGCTTCACGCGCGATGCGAACTTCTTGCTGAAAAGCGGAGCCGGGTTTGACTTGATGGCCGCATCAAAGGAGCTCTGCACAATGCGGTTCTTCACCGCCGGGTGATCAAGCGAAAGTCCTTTGGCTTTTTCTTCTTCCGTCAGGTCGCGGGGCGCGATGTCAAGCAAGAGCACATCACAGCCAATGTTGGCAAAGTGGCAGGCAATGCGTGAGCCCATAATGCCCGATCCCAGGATGGCTACTTTTCGAATCGTTCGGTTCATGGATACGTGCGTTAGTATTTTAGCTAGTTCGTTGTTGCTTTGTCATAGATCTCACTGCGCTCAATCATGCGGTTGATGTGCTGAACCACATCAAAGAAGACTTCCAGCTTTCGCTCAGGGACCACCTCGCGCACCGCTTCGTTGAAACGCAGCACGGTTTCACGGGCTTTCTCCCGCCGCTTTTTCCCTTCACGGGTCAGGAGAATGCGAACAGAACGCTTGTCGGCTTCATCCGTCTTGCGAACGATCAATCCCTTTTCTTCCATTGACTTCAACAAGCGCGTGAGGCTTCTCGCTTCCAGGCCCATCAACGGACCGATCTTGGTTGCCGGGGTGCCTTCTTCGGCGTGAATGTTCAGCAGCGCAAATCCAATCGACATCGTGCCCCCGTATTTCATGGCTTGTTGATTGTACATCCGTGAAATGGCATGCCATGCAGTTTTCAGGTGGAAGTCAACGGTTTCCTCGCGGCGCATAGAAGACTAAAAGTAACAGGATTTAGTCTGCATGCAGAGTATTTTTCATAAAAAAGTTTACCTCCTGACACCCTGCTGTCAGTGGTCCTCCGTAGGTTGAATCCGTGAGTCGCAAGAAGAAGTCCGAAACCCTGGTGCCCGGCACGGAAATCGTGGACGAGGCCATGCAAAAACTACCGCGCCAGGAACGGGTAGTGGTTCAACGCCTGCGAGCCCTTGTAAAAGAGTGCCTACCCAAGGCTTCCGAGCAGGCCTATTACGGAGTTGGCGTGCCCTTCTACCGGCACCATCGCCTCATTTGCTTTATTTGGCCCCCCTCTGTCTTCTGGGGCCCCAAAAGAACCGCTGAATCACAGCAAAAAAAGGGCATATCGCTTGGTTTCTGCCAGGGAAACCTGATGTCGAATGAAGATGGCCACCTCCTCGCTGAGGGCAGAAAACAGGTGTATTGCATGTATTTTCATCACCTCGATGATATCGACGAGCCACTGATTCGGGCGCTGCTGTTTGAAGCCGGGATGATCGACGATGCGTTTGGCTCCAGTAAGAGCAAACGAAGCACTACTCGTTCCGCAAAGAAACAGCGGGATTAGCCCTCGCGGCACGCAACGCTTGGGTGCTAACGATGATGGAGGCAAAAATCAGGGCTACAAGCCCTGTAAGCGGGAATACCCACCACGGAATGCCTACCCTGACCGGGAATCGCTGCAGAAATTGATCCAGGAGCCACCAGGCAACGGGCGATGAGACCACAAAGGCAATCAGAACGAGCCGTGAAAAATCCATGGACATCAAGGAAACCAGGCTGTACACCGAAGCCCCCATGACCTTACGGATGCCAATTTCCTTTGTCCGCTGCTCAGCCATAAAGGCCGCAAGCCCGAACAGGCCTAATCCGGTGATAAAAATGGCCAACGATGCAAACAGGCTGGCCAAACGGCTCGTCATATTGATCGTGGTAAACTTCTTGGCAAACTCCACATCGGCAAACTTGTACTCGAAGGGATAAGCTGGGTTGTACTTCTTGAATATCTCCTCCACGGCTTTGATGGATCCCTGCAGGTCGGTTGTTTTCTGCAGGCGGATTGTGACTGCAGATGCCCACTCGGGAATAAGGACCATAAACATGGGCTTCACCGGCTGGTACGGTGACCCCATCAACACATTGTCGACGATCCCGATCAACTCACGCTTGCTTCCCCACAAGTCCAACTGTTGGCCGATGGGATCTTTCAATCCCATCACATCCATCGCCGCCTTGTTTACAATGATTGCCGCCGTATCACTCTTGTGCTCTTCTGAAAAATCGCGTCCTTCCAGGATCTTGATCCCCATGGTCTTCGTGTAATCGTACTCGGTGGAGATTGTCGTGAAGATCACCTTCTGCTCTTCCGGTTGTCCCGGCCAACCCAGAAAGTTGTTGGACCAGATTTCTGTAATGGGACTGTTTGACTTGCACACGGAACTAACCACGCCGCTGTTGAGTAACTCCTGCTTGATGGCACGGTAGTTCTGACCAACTTCAGCCGTGTATTCAACCGTAATGAGATTCTCCTGATCGTAACCGAGGTCGCGGCCTTTCACAAAGTTGATTTGCCAATAGATGACGATTGTCCCAATGATAAGGAGAATCGAAAATCCAAACTGAAGCGTCACCAGGATTTTCCGAGGCAAACTTGCGCTTTTCCCAACCTGTATCTTTCCCTTCAATACTTTGACGGGTTGAAAAGACGAGAGGTACAAAGCGGGATAGCTTCCGGAAACCAACCCGGTAAATGCAATAAGCGAGAGTGCAAAAATCCAGAACTGGGGCGAGCCGTAGTTGATGACAAGTTGCTTATCCACCAACTGGTTGTACGAGGGCAATAACAATTGCGCCAGCAGAATGGCAACTCCAAACGCGAGCGTTGCCAGCAGAACAGACTCTCCCATAAACTGCAGGATGAGCTCATGGCGGCGTGAACCGACGCTCTTCCGTATACCTACCTCGCGGGCCCGGCGCTCCGACCGGGCCGTAGCCAAATTCATGAAATTAATGCAGGCAATTACCAGGATAAACGCGGCAATAATACTGAACATCTGTACATAATCCACCATGCCGCCCGATTCCTGGCCATTTTCGAAATTGGAGTGCAACCGCCACCGCAACATGGGGTGCAGGAAGAATTCCCGCTTCATATCCTTCTCACCCTTGCGGAAAAGCAAGTCCCGGATAGCATCTTCCACGGCGGCTTTGTTGGATGGATCATTCAGCTCTACAAAGACCTGAAAGGAGTAGTTGCCCCACTGGGTTTGTGAACGCTTGACCCAGTCTTCTGCGATGATTTTCATCTTCCAGGTCATCAGGCAATCAAACTGAAAGGAGGAATTCTTCGGAATGTCTTTCAACACGCCGGTTACTTTTAGGTCGTGCGCATTGTTGATGCGCACGGTCTGGTTGATCGGATCCTGATCGCCAAACAATACTTTCGCCATAGACTCGGTAATCACCAACGAAGACGGATCATCCATAACGGTCGAGGCATCTCCGTGAACGAGCGGAAACTGAAACATCTCCAGGAATTCTTCGCTGGCGTAGTAGGCCTCTTTGTAAACACGGTTGTCGCCAACGGTGAACAGGTGATTGCCGCTCCAATCCGTAATTGCGGTGTTTACGATGTTGCTGTTCTCCGTCTTCAGCGCTTCATAGGTCGGCTGTGGCACCGATGTCCACGAGTTGATCTTACCATCAAAGTGCGCGTTCACCCAAACCTGGTACAGCCGGTTGGCCTTCGGCTGGAATTGATCAAACGACAATTCATCAAACACCCACAGCAAGATCAGGATGCTGCACACGATGCCGATCGAAAGACCGGCAATGTTGATGAAGGAGTAGGTCACATTCTTGCGCAGATTGCGGAGTGTGACGAGCAGGTAGTTTTTGAGCATGACAGCAGGTTATTACTCATTACTCCGCATGGACAAAAAGGTTGCCCCCGGGGAGTGACTATTTTCCTGAACTAAAGAGTGTGTCCCGGGCGGAATAGTTGCAGGAACCGAATTGTAAAGTGATTCTACTTGATGCTCAGCGCGGCCGCCTGGCCGATCCAATTATCTCGGCCAATTCTACCCTTAAATACCTTGAGTGTGCTGGCCACTTTCTCAATCTCATCGGGAGTAAACGCGGCAATTTGCTTGTAGGAATAGATCCCCATCTCGTTGAGCTTCTTCTGGATTTTGGGGCCAATCCCGCTAATCTTGGTCAGGTCATCGCGTGTTTGCCACGTGGAGGGGGTGAACCGGGAGTGCGCCCTGGTGGTACCAGAACCTTCGGACGTAGAACGCTGTTTTTGGGCAAATTTGGCGGCTTCTTCCTGTAAGGCAGCCTCCTTGGCCCGTTCCAGCGTCAGCTGGTTGCGCAGTTCCTCCGCCGTCTGGCGGATTTCATCCGACTCTTTCTTTAGGCTATCATACCGGCGCTGATTTATCCTCAATTCTTCCTCCAGAACGGTAACCTGGTGGCGCGCTTCCGCAATCAGGGGTTCGGTAACCTTTTTCACCTGGCTCAGCAATGTGCCTTCCTGTTGCCATTCGGCTACATGTCGTCGCGCGGAGTGGTTCTCCTTTTCCAGTAGCTGGAGTTGCTCATGAAGTACCGTTTTTTCATGCTGCAAGCTGCCCAAATGGCCCCGTAGGGTGCGGAAGGTCCGCTCGCTCAACAACCAGGAAGAGCTGAACCCGATGACAAGCCCCAGAATGATCATGGCGATTACCTCGAACATCGTGGATAGCTCGCACATGCCACGAACGGCGCACAAATACCACCGGGCGAAGAAAAGGCTCAGCAGCAGAAAGAAACCCAGAATCAGGTAAACCGAACGCATAATCGCACTTTGGCCTGTGTGAAGGTACGATTTTGCCGCCTTGCAGGCTAAAATGGCTGGACATGCAACCTCCGGGGCGCTCCAGTCGTCTAAAGCATAATTCACTTAGGTAACTATGCACTCACCTGAACTGCTCAAGGGGACACTCCAAACCATCATCCTGAAAGTCCTCAAGGACCACGGAAGAATGTACGGGTATGAAATTACGCAGCGCGTAAAGGACCTCTCCTCCGGAAGACTGATGCTGACGGAAGGTGCGCTCTATCCCACGCTGCACAAACTGGAAGCAGAGGGATTGCTGAAGACGGAGATCGTGACGATCGGTAAACGGGTAAGAAAATATTATTCCCTTACACCGAAAGGAACGACAACCGCTGGAGAGTTGGTCACCGCATTCGCCGACTTTATCGGGACCATGTCGCGTGTTCTTCAGGTGAAATTGACTTAGTCATGGAGCTGACGGAGGACCATATCAATTTTATCATCAAGGACCTGCATCGTCGCGGCATCGTCGCCGATGGAATACAGGAAGAGTTGATTGATCATGTATGTTCTTCCGTGGAGCAAAAGCTGAAGGCCGGACAGCGTTTCGGGGAAGCGTATCAACAAGTTATTGCAGAATTCGGTCAGGAGCCCGGTCTCCTGGATACCCAAAAGCAGGTCATAGAATCAGAGAACAAAAACACCACCATCATGTTTCGGAATTATTTCACCATCGCACTTCGCAACCTTCGCAAGCACAGCTTTTATACCTTCATCAACGTGCTCGGGCTGGCCGTTGGAATCGCATCGTGCCTCATCATTGTCGGGTATGTAAGTCATGAGCTGAGTTACGACCGGCACTACCAGGATGCCGAGCGGATCCATCGGGTGGACTGTGAGATCAAGTTTGGTCCCAATCATCTTCGGCTGGCGGTCTCGCCCGCTCCACTGGCAGAGGCCTTTCGCAACGACTACCCCGAAGTAGAGGCCATTGGTCGATTCTGGGATGATGGCTCCATACTGGTAAAGCGTGTCGATCAGAACATCAAGGAGACTCGCGCGATTTATGCCGACAGCTCCATCTTCCGTGTTTTCAACATTCCGTTTATCAAGGGTAGCTCCGAGCAGGCGTTGCGTGAACCCTTCACCATGGTGCTGAGCGAAAGCGCTGCCGCGCGGTACTTTCCCAATGAGGATCCGTTGAATCAAACGCTGATCCTGGAAAACAAGGATTCCTACAAGGTCATTGGTGTGTATGAAGACATGCCCGTCACCAGTCATTTTCGCTTCGATATGATGATGGCTCTGGTAAGCCATCCCTACCACAAGGACGGGAATTGGCTAAGCAACAATTTTACCACCTACCTCAAGCTGAGGCCCGGCGCTACCCGTGAATCCCTGGAGGCCAAGTTTCCGCAGATGGTTGACAAATACTGCGGTCCGCAAGCCAAGCTGGCGCTGGGCGGCGAGTTTACGATGGAGCAATTCCGCGCCTCGGGTAACAAGATCGATTATACCCTTCGGCCCCTTACCGAGATCCACCTGTTTTCCGACAAGGTTGGAGAACTGGGTACAAACAGTGACATCGCCTACATCTACCTCTTCGGTGCCATCGCCTTGTTCATCCTGATTATCGCCTGCATCAACTTCATGAACCTCAGCACTGCACGCTCGGCAAATCGCGCCAAAGAAGTTGGTGTACGCAAGGTCATGGGATCACTGCGTGGACATCTCGTGCGTCAATTCCTCACCGAATCCGTTATCCTGAGCGTGATCTCCTTCTTGTTGGCGCTTGCCATCGCCTGGATGGCCCTGCCGGCCTTCAATGAACTTGCCGACAAGCAGCTGGTGCTTCCGTTTGGAAGTTCTTCATTTTGGGGGCAACTGCTTGCTGCCGCGATCCTCATCGGTATTGTAGCGGGTGTATATCCAGCTTTCTTTCTTTCGGCGTTTAAGCCCGCCAACGTACTCAAGGGAAACCTGGCACTCGGAATGAAAAGCGGTGTTGTTCGCAGTTCCCTGGTTGTGTTTCAGTTCTTCATCTCTATCGTCCTGATCATCGGCACCATCGCCGTCAACCGACAACTCAACTTCATCCAGAATAAGAAGATCGGATTCAACAAGGATCAGGTGGTGGTGATCAAGGACGCGTATGGCCTGGGCGACCAGTTGCAGTCGTTCAAGGACGAGGCACTCAAAGATTCCCGGATCATCAGCGGCACCATTTCCGGATTCCTTCCTGTCTCCGGAACGAATCGGAGCGACAACACTTTCTGGCCAGAGGGCGTTCAGCCCACGCAAGAAAACCTCATCAGCCTTCAAAGCTGGCGCGTCGATCATGATTACATCCGGACCCTGGGTATGGAAATCACCGATGGTCGCGACTTCTCCCGGGAATTCAAATCAGATTCCTCCGCCGTTATTCTCAATCAATCGGCACTGAAGCTGTTTGGTATCACCGAAAACCCGGTGGGTAAGTCGATCATGACCTGGGGCAACAATTCCTCGGGAGGTGAAATCGATTCCAAGAATTATGAAAAGTACACCATCATTGGTGGTGTTGACGATTTTCATTTCGAATCGCTCCGGCAACACATCGGGCCGCTTGGCTTCTTCCTCCAAAGAAGCTCCGGGCTGATTTCATTCCGGTTTGAGGCCCAAAATTCACACGAAGTCATCGAGAGCCTTCAGTCCACCTGGACCCGAATTGCCCCGGGAATGCCTTTCGCCTATTCCTTCCTGGATCAGGATTTTGGGTCGATGTATTCTTCTGAACAGCGACTCGGAAACCTGTTCACTGTTTTCGCCGGGCTGGCTATTGTCATTGCCTGCCTTGGCTTGTTCGCGCTGACCGCGTTCACGGCCGAACAACGCACAAAGGAAATCGGCATCCGCAAAGTGATGGGCGCATCCGTGGCAAGCATTGTGCTTTTGCTCTCGAAGGAATTTGGTAAGCTGATCATCATTGCCTTCTTCATAGCTGTTCCTGCCGCCTGGTTTGGCATCGGGAAATGGCTTGACACCTATACCTACCGGGCTGAAATCGGCGTATTCATCTACCTGGCCGCTGGCGGTCTGTCGTTCCTGGTTGCCTGGCTTACGATGGGATACCAGTCATTCCGGGCCGCAACATCAGACCCGGTGCGCTCACTCCGCAGCGAGTGATTACTTGTAGCGCTTGCCCTTCTTGATCACCAGCTTCACGTCCTGAAGCAGGTCGATGTGCCGGAGGACATCGCCTTTGACTGCAATGATGTCTGCGTATTTTCCTTCGGAGACGGTCCCGAAGTCCTTGTCAACACCCATGGCTACCGCTGGCCAATAGGTGGCGGCGCGAATGGTATACATGGGGTCAAAACCAAACTTGTTCACCCAAACATCCAGTTCGTTCCAGGTGCTCTGGCTATGAAATTTCATTGGGATACCGCTGTCCGTACCAATCAGCAGCACGACCCCGGCCTCCTTCAACTGTTTGATCTTGCGCTCCAGGGTTGGCTTCCGGATTGGGTTCAATTGAAAGTAGCTGAGCTGCCCCGGCTTCTGAATGGACTGTCGGATATCGGAGATAATGGAATCGGGCAGTCCCAGTTGCCAACTGGTGTTGTCCAGTGCTTCAGGATTATCCCGGGTATACTCGAAGTTGTAAAGCCCTTCTACCGTGGGTGTCCAGAACAATGGGCCAAGGCTCATCTGTGCCGTGCGCTCCTTGATCATCGCCATGATGTCTTCCGGATATTCCGGTGCGGCAGCCAGGCCCGTGTGCTCGAAGCAATCCACGCCGGCTTTCATGCCCCTGCGAATCTCTTCCGGGCGGTGAGAATGACCGACGACCTTCAACTTGTTCTTGTGCGCTTCATCGACCACCGCCATCACCTCCTCCATGGTCATCTGGTCCTGATCGATCAACTTGATGCAGTTCACGCCCGCTTTCACCAACTGTTGAACTTTTGCACGTGCATCCGCGGCTCCTTTCACGCCCCACCGAAATGCCTCGGTACCCGGATAAGGTTCATGCTGAATGAAGGGCCCTGACATGTACATCGTCGGTCCAGGGATTTCACCCCTGTTGATACGATCGCGAACGTTGATGCTTGCATCCAGTGGTCCTCCGAGATCCCTGGCACTGGTCACGCCAGCCATCAAGAGTTGATGCGCCGACGCCGGCATGATTACATCTTTGGCAACCTTCAGGTATTTCTTGTCCCAATGCGGGTAATCGGAATGCCCGTTGATGTACAGGTGTACATGCATATCCCAAAGGCCGGGCATGACACTCATCCCTTCGGTAGAGATGACTTCCGCTCCCTTGGGAATCTCTACCCTGCCAACTTGCCCAATGGTTTTGATTCGTTCGTTCTCGATAATGACGACACTATTTGCCAGCGGCTTGCCTCCGAATCCGTCAATCAGCGTTCCCCCGACCAGTGCTTTGACCTGCGACCAGGTCGGCGACGCAATAAGGACAAGCAAAACAACGAGAATCGTTCTCATGGTTCTTTGGGTTTAGGTATGGGAAAGTAGAAAGAATTGGCCAGACTTTTGGCGACTACTTTATTGCGCGGATGCGCTGGCAGGTGAGTGGTCGCAGGCCTAGTTGACAACTTTCTCCTGGAAGTCGCCCCGGAGGGTTCGGTACCGCTTGCGGGCTTCGGCCGCATAAACGCTCCCCGGAAATCGCTCCAGGAACGTACGATAGACTTCCATGGCCTTGTCCTTGTTGTTCATGTGTGTCTCGTACAGGTCC
>JAYRXB010000411.1:0-3394 GCA_041917735.1 Cyclobacteriaceae bacterium | reverse complement strand
TGGTACACATGCCGGGCCGGCCCCTGCGGATGAGTTCCACTTCCGGAGCAATAACTCGGTGATTTCCAGCAATGACTTCTACAAGCGGCTTGACTGGAATTTCGGTGACGGCACTGGTTCGTTCATTACATTGCCTCCGAACACGACGGATATCAACGGTGTTCCGTTCACACACAACTATTCGGCCACCGGTCCAATGATTTATGACTTCCGGATAACGACCGAAATCGGCTGTATCAACAGCTTAAGCCTGACGAACACCTTGATCAAGGGCCTGAGCGCTGCCGAGGACAACATCCTGCGTACGCTGATCGTCCTGCCTCGTTTTGTGGTCACTCCTGCCAATGCGTACCTGGAGACCTTCGAGCCTGCCACAGCCGATCCGAACAAGATCTGGCAGTCGTGGTACACGGGTGCGTTCACTCCGACACCCACCGCACCGGCTACTACGCCCGTTCGCTCGGTGGATCCTTCCTGGCAGCGGGGCGTACCGGTTGGAAAATTCACACCGACCATCAATGGCACCACCATTTGGACAACCCGGTTGAATGGAACCTACACCTCACAGGAACGCTCCGCGATCTACTCGCCCAGTTTCGACTTGAGCGCACTTAGCCGCCCCATGGTTTCGTTTGATACCTATACCCAACTGGAACCTGCGGACGGTGTGGTGCTGCAATACTCCATTGACAACAAGAACATCACCGACCCCACGAAGACCTGGTTGGTGCTTGGCACAGAAACCGATGGTGAAAACTGGTATACCGACCGGGGTATCGCGGCCAAGCCCGGCGATCAGGTTGGTAATGACTATGGCTGGAGCCAAAAGATCAAGGATGAATGGCTCAGCTCCAGGCACGCTTTGGTTGACGCAGGCACCTCAGCCATTATCACGGATCCTCGAGTGGTCTTCCGGCTTGCCCTGGCCAGCGCTGCTACGAGCATTTCTGGTAAGGGATTTGGATTCGACAATGTCCGAATCGGTGAGCGTACGCGAACCATCCTGCTCGAAAGCTTCAGCAACTCCGCCAATACCACCAAGAGTGCAACAACACCGGCCACGAAGACTTCCGACGAACAGTACGAGAGCGAGGTCATCGCTGGCTTCAATGCGTCACTCGTCGGACTGGAAGTTGTGAAATTGAACTATCGCGTCAATTTCCCCGGCAATGACCCGTTGAACATGAATAACCCCGGAGACCCAAGTTCCCGTGCGTTGTTCTACAACATCGAGCAGACGCCGGCTGCACGACTGGATGGTTATGCGCCTTCACCGTATTCACCCTTCTCTGTCTGGGGTAGTACCACGTTCAATACCCGAACGTTGCGCCTGGCGCAAGCTTCCATCGTGATTCGACCAGAATCACCGGGGCCTCCAAGCACCATCACCAGTTCTGGAAAGATCCGGTTCGTTGTAGATGTCACTCCTACTGTTAACCTCGACAGCAAGACAATCCTGCACCTCGGCATTGTGGAGCAAGTTGTCCCGCTCACCAGCCTGAGTTCCTCGGCAAAGGATATGGTGAAGACCGGTGAAACTTCTTTCGAATACGTTGTTAAGAAATTGCTGCCTTCGGCATCCGGTACCCGAACCTCGACGCATCCCCAGGCAACTGCGGGAGTCCTGGTGGCACCGCTTGCCCCTGCGCCCCCGGTAACCTACACGTTTGGTCCGTTTGAGTGGTCCCCGGAGCTGAACAAGTTCTATTCTCCGAAAACCGGTGACTTGGGAGTCATCGCCTTCCTCCAACGCGAAGACGGGGACAAGGAAGTGTTCCAGGCGGAAATTGTTTTGTCCCTGGATGATCCGCCATCCAACCTCGTAACCGGTGTTGAACCGGTTAGTGCGCAGGACATCAAGGTCTATCCGAATCCGGCCAACCATGAAATGACGGTTCAGCTACCCGGCGCCCTCGCGAAGCCAGCGTTCGTGAACCTCATCGATCAAACCGGTAGAACAGCCCTCCAGGAACGTATCCAGGACGGTGCGGACCGCAAGACCCTCAATGTGCGCGATCTTTCCAGCGGCGTTTACATCCTGACCATCGATATGGGCCAGGGAGTACTCACCCGGAAGAAGGTGATGATCGTTCATCAAGACTAATGCCTGCAATGACCGCTAAAAAGCCGCTTCCTGACCTCAGGAAGCGGCTTTTCTTTTGTCCCGGGCGTTTTTAATTCTAGGTCGTTTCAGTAATTTCAAGGCTTGTAAGCACCCCGCTTCCCGTACACATGGAAATTTTTCTCAATGCCGATACCTGGCTGGCGCTCCTGACGCTTTGCTTCCTGGAAATCGTATTGGGCATTGACAACATCATATTTATATCGATCGTCTCCAACAAGCTGCCGGAAGAGCAACGCCAACGCGCCCGCAACATCGGGCTTGCCATGGCCATGATCGTCCGTATCGTTTTCCTCCTGGGCATTACCTGGATCATCGGATTCACGGAACCCCTCTTTACCGTCCCCCAGGCTCTCTGGATGCAGGAAGACCTCCAGGTCAGTGGCCGGGACCTCATCCTTGGCTTTGGCGGGTTGTTTCTGATCGCCAAAAGCACCATGGAAATCAACCATGAGATGGAAGGCGAAGACGATGACGAGGACGAATCCGGAGAACCCAAGGCCAAATCGGCCGGGATTACCATGACCGCGACCATCGTTCAAATCGTGCTGCTGGATATCATCTTCTCCTTCGATTCCATCCTCACCGCCGTGGGCATCGTGGAGCGCGACAAAGTGATCATCATGATCATCGCCGTCATCATTTCCATCCTGGTCATGATGTTCTTCAGCGGCACCATCAGCCGATTCATCCAGCAACATCCGTCCATGGAAGTACTGGCGCTCGGGTTCCTCATTCTCATCGGGTTCATGCTTTTCCTGGAGGCACTCCATTACCAGATCCCAAAGGGTTACATCTACTTTGCGGTTGCGTTCTCCATGCTCATCGAGCTCACGAACATCCGCGTACGAAAGAAACGAAAGGTCAAGCCTGTCAAGCTAAACAAACCGTTTTCGGACGAAGAGATGAAGAAGGCCATCAACCAGAACAATTGAGGCTCCCTCTTCAGCGCGTGTAGTACATTCGCTTGCCAACCATGTTATGAAACCTGATCCGCGCTATCCCATCGGAAAGTTTCACGCTGCCGAAGCGTACACACTCGCACAGTGTGAGGACTTCCTGCAACGCATTCAAACACTCCCGGCCCGGCTGGAGTCTGCAGTGCGGGGAATGACTCCGCAACAACTGGACACCCCCTACCGCGAAGGCGGCTGGACCGTGCGCCAGGTTATCCACCATGTCGCCGACAGTCACACCAACGCCTACATTCGCGTGAAGTGGGCATTGACGGAAGAATCACCCATCATCAAGGCCTACGATGAGAAAGGCTGG
>JAYRXB010000410.1:0-11738 GCA_041917735.1 Cyclobacteriaceae bacterium | reverse complement strand
GGATGATGTGCAGAAATACGTGCGGGAGCATTCTGAAAATGATCGCACGAAGCGCGAATTGTTGATCGCCCAGTCGCAGAAACAGAAACCGCTTGCCGGACTTCTTTGCATGAGTGACCCTCGCCAATCCTCACGCTTGCATGCGGCGGAATATTACCTGAAACTGAAAGGCATTCAGAGCAGTGGCCAATACATGCCAAACACTGTATTCAACATGTCCGGCAGTTCATTTGATATTCCGAGTACGCCCTTTGGTCCCTATGTCATCGCGGGATTCTTTTACGCTGTGAAGCACCTGGGTCTTACAGACCAGATGGTGATGGGATATGACAAGGAGCAAACCAACCGGATCATGATGAAAGTGCAGAACGACCCAATCATGAGTATGATTGTTCGCAAGTTCAATGTCAACCTGATTCCCGTTAACCACGTGGAGGTATATCACGACTAGTACCGGTATTGGGCTTTGGGCATTGGCTAGGATTTATAGGGAAGGCATCTATTCACGCATCCACTCAACCCTCCGCCCAACACCTACACCCAACACCAACACCCAATACCCAACGCCTAATCCCAATTTCACATGAAAAGTGTCATTTTCCTTTTGGTCCTAGTTTCCATTCCGGCTTTCTCTCAGCAGTTTATTCAGCCTGAAGGACTAATCAAGCCATCGAGCTACACCCATGTGGTAGTGGCAGGCAATACGGTATACATTTCCGGCCAGGTATCGGCCAACGAGAAGGGAGAAGTGGTAGGTAAAGGAGACCTCCGTGCCCAGGTGTCCAAAGTGTATGAAAACCTGGCAACGTGCCTGAAGGCGGCCGGCGTCACCTTTGATGACGTGGTCAAGATGAATACCTATGTAGTCAACTTCAAGACCGACGACCTGGCCGTCATCCGCGATGTGCGCAGGAACTACCTGTCGGCTGATCATCCACCGGCCAGCACATTGGTGGGCGTCCAAGCGCTGGCCTCACCCGACTGGATGGTGGAGATTGAAGCTATCGCAGTCAAGAAGTAACATGAGCAGCCGTCGTGATTTTGTGCGCCGGGGGTTGCTGTCAACCGCGGGCGTAGCGCTGGGGGCACTGGAATTCAGTCATGCAGCTACGCAGCAAGAGCGAGGGCTCACCTTCGATCTGCACGCACACCCCGGATCTTTCTTTTACAAGGGGACACCCCAGTATCCCGGCGATGAAGCGATTGCCAGGACGGTGTCGGGTATGGCCACTGCCGGACTAAACGGCGCCTTCTTCAGTCTCATTGCCGATAGCCCGCTACTGGAGGTTACCGCAACCGGTATCAAACCCAAAGGGGCTTATGGCCCGGGTGAGGCGGCAAAGGAATACCGGCGTCAATTGACCATCTTGAATGAGTTGATGAAGACGCTGCCCGCCACGTGGGCGACCAGGGTAAGTGACTGGGAGCGGGCGGAAAAAGGCAACCAAGTCGCTGCGTTTCTGTCGTGTGAAGGTGGCGAATTTATCGACGGCGACGCAGGACAACTTGAGCCCCTTTACGCCGACGGCGTGCGATCTATGCAACTGGTGCACTATGCACCGAATGTGCTGGGCGATCTGCAAACCTGGGAGGCTCAACACAAGGGACTTTCCGAAAAGGGAAAAGCGGTTGTTCGTCGAATGAACCAGTTGGGAATGGTTATCGATGTTGCGCATGCCTCGCAGGAGACAGTTCGCGATGTTGCCGGGCTCACTACGGCACCGATCATACTGTCACATTCATTACTCCGCACGGATCCGAATCGTCCATTGGCTGCGCGGACCATTACGAAGGAGCATGCCGAACTGGTGGCAAAGACTGGCGGCGTAATCGGCGCCTGGCCAAGTGGCTATTGCACAAGTTTTGATGACTTTGTGACGAACACCGTACGCCTCGCCGAAGTGGCAGGCGTTGATCATGTTGGCCTCGGAACCGATATGGACGGTAATTTCAAGCCCGTAATGAGTTCCTATGCCCAGCTCCCCGATTGGGCCGCCGGACTTCAAGCCAAAGGCCTAAGTCGGGAGGAGGTGACAAAAATCATGGGAGGAAATATGAAGCGAGTATTGTCGAAGATTTTGCGCTGAGAAACGCCTCAATCGACTGATCAATTGATAAGTTTGTATCGATTTCTCCGTATGAATCAACGTTAGAAATTGAGCAGCATGGAATCCCGCAGGGCGGATATCTCGAAAGTGACCTCTCAATCCGTTGAGAATCTTTTTCGAACATTCAACACCTCAGACGGGGGCCTCACCCATGGCGATGCCGATGAGCGGAGGAAGTTGTTTGGGCTGAATGAATTCGCCCGGGAACACAAGAAATCCATTTTACGGAAGATCCTGGAGGCACTCATTGAGCCCATGATGGTCATTCTGATTATCGCGTCACTGCTTTCCTATTTCATCATTAACGAGGCGCACCAGGCATTCGCTATCGTCGGCGTTGTGATCATCAATACGATCATTAGCCTGATTCAGGAAGGTAAAGCGGAGAAGGCGGCCGATGAACTCAAGAAAATGCTCTCCCCGCAATGCCGGGTAATCCGGGAAGGAACCCACCAGGTCATCGCTTCAAAATTCCTTGTACCGGGCGACATCATTCTCTTTGAGTCGGGCGATATCGTTCCTGCCGATGCGCGTTTGCTGGAAGTGACAAGCCTGCTGGCGGATGAAGCCCATCTCACGGGTGAAAGTGAGCCCGTACAAAAAAACAGCAACACGTTTACCCAACCTGTCCATGAGTTGTATGAAATGAAGAACATGGTGTTTGCCGGAAGCAAACTGCTGAGCGGCCATGGGAAAGCGGTGGTGGTGAATACGGGGAGCTATACGGAGATTGGAAAGATTGCGGCAAATATCCAGACCGCCAAGGTAGAGCAAACGCCGCTCCAGAAGAAGATGAGCGTTGAGATTAAGATGCTTGTCATTCTCGCATTTACCTCCCTGGTGCTGGTGTTTGTGACGGGCTACTTGCTCAATCCGGGTCGTATGGGGCAAACGGTTCTGCTTGCCATCAGCGTCCTGGTGGCCGTATTTCCCGAAGGGCTACCCGCGTCCATGACGATTGCACTGTCATTGGCTATGGAGCGGTTGGTTAAGCGATCGGTGATCGTGAAAAAACTTTCATCGGTGGAAACGCTGGGAAACGTGGATTTTCTCTGCACCGACAAGACCGGTACGATTACGAAGCATGACATGACGGTAAAGGAGTACTTCATCGGCAAGGACTTCCGTGTCATGTCCGACATATTTAAAATGATCGCAGACGGAAAGTCCTCCGTGTTGCATGACATTTTCCTGACTTCGGTGAAGTGCTCTACTGCCCAAGTGGTTGAGCGCGATGGCATCGTCGTCAGTGAAGCCGGCGACCCGACTGAAATAGCACTAATCAAGGCCTCCATCCTCAATGGTTATCGACCGGAGCAGTTTGACGATTTTGTTGTCAAGGACACCATTCCGTTTACGTCCGAATTGATGTTCTCGGCCATCCTGGTCCAGAATCCAACAGGCGGGCGTGAAATCTTGATCAAAGGGGCGCCAAGTACCATCATGGCGTTTTGTGACCACCACCAGGAGGATGGCGAGCGACGGCCGCTGAGCGAACACGGTCGGCAGAACATTCAACGTGAGCTTTCGACGCGATCGGGGAAAGGGTTTCGCCTGATCGGCTTTGTGAAGAAGGCGGACGTTGGAGAAATCGATAAGATTGATGAACGTGCGCTTTCAGGCTTTACCTTTCTCGCTGCTGCAGCCATTTACGACCCTCCCAAGGATGAGGTAAGGCAAATGATCCAGGAGGCGAAGGATGCCCACATAGATGTGGTAATGATTACGGGGGACAGCAAGCAGACGGGTTACTCCATCGCAGAAAGCGTCGGTATCGCCAACAAAGAAAACCAGGCCATCGAGGGAAAAGACCTGCAGCGACTGAATGATGAGGATTTTGGAAATGCGGTGGAGGATATTCGGGTCTATAGTCGCGTGGCTCCGCTTGACAAGCTGAAGATTGTGGAAAAGCTCCGGTCACGAGGGCATATCGTTGCCATGACGGGTGATGGCGTCAACGATGCCCCGGCCTTGAAGAAAGCGGACGTGGGCATTGCGATGGGCCGCTCGGGGGCACAGGTGGCTCAGGAGGCGGCTAACATTATTCTTACCGATGATAATTTCTTTGTCATTCTCAAAGCCGTAGAGGAAGGACGCCGGGTGTATCGGAACCTGCAGAAGCTGATCAGGTACCTGATTACCAACAACCTCGGAAAAGTGGTGGCTGTACTGCTTACGCCCCTCCTCGGCTACCCGGTGCCCCTGCTGCCCTTGCAGCTGCTCTGGTCGAACATGGTGATGGAGACCCTCCCCGGTGTTGGTGTGAGTACGGATGCTGCCGACAAGGACATCATGAAGCGACGTCCGATCAAACTTTCAGAACCCATCATTTCGAGGCGCCAACGGGCGATGATGATTATGGATGGAATTGTTTTCGGACTCTGCATTACGGCAGGGTACATCCTCACCTTCCACCTGGTCGAAGGTAGCGGCTCAACACCACAGCAAGCTATGCTGATCGCGGGAACCGTTTCTTTTTCGATTAGCTTGCTGTCTCCGCAGTTGTATGTATTTATTCTGAGGGAAGGCAAACTGGTGGAGAAATTCAAACGGCCAAACAGACTCCTGAAATCATTCTTCCTGTTTACCTGCTTGATGATTCTGGCTATTATCTATTCACCATGGTTGAACGGGTTGTTTACAACCGCTCCCATTGATGATCCTGCAATTTGGGTTGTCATTCTGGTCTTCGCCCTTCTTCCGACAGCCTTCCGTGCAACAATCCGCGGAATGATGGCAGTTAAGAAGGATCATTCCGAGAATGCATCGGCTTCGTAAGGGGCTAGCTCGTTGAGAAGGATATTCTGACCTATGTCATCCGGGGGCGTGATGACGCTCACGGGGTACGATGGCTGACTGTATTACCTTGAAACCTGTCCGTTGAAAACCGTTATGTCACATTGGTTCAGTTTTTCAATGCTCGTAGTGGCCACCCTTCCAGCCATGAGTCAATCGGCCACGGAGATCGTGAAGCGTTCAGACGAAAAAATGCGTGGCAACACATCGGAATCAGAAATGATCATACGCACCACCCGTCCGACATGGTCGCGGGAAATGTCGGTACGCACCTGGATGTCGGGAACGCAATACGCCATGATCCTGATTCTCTCGCCGGCCAAGGACAAGGGAACAGTCTTCCTGAAGCGCAAGAAGGAAGTGTGGAACTGGCTGCCGACCCTCGAGCGCTCCATCAAGCTTCCGCCTTCCATGATGACGCAGTCGTGGATGGGCACCGACTTTACCAACGACGACCTGGTCAAGGAATCGTCCATTGTTGAGGATTATGATCATCGCCTGGTGGGCGATACCACCGTAGCCGGAAGACCGAGCTATGTCATCGCGATGACGCCGAAGCCGGACGCCGCGGTAGTCTGGGGAAAGATCGTCGTATGCATCGACAAAAGAGACTATCTCCAACTCCATTCGAGGTTCTACGATGACGATGGGGTTGAAGTGAACGTGATGAACGCCTATGACATCAAGGAAATGGACGGAAGGCTCATTCCTACGCGACTCGAAATGATACCATCGGACAAGAAGAATCAGAAGACGGAAATTATCTACTCCAGTATTCGGTTCAATCGGCCCTTGTCGGATAATTTCTTCACCATGGACAGGATGCGCAACCTGAAGTGATATGTGGCTGGTGAAACTGGCGTGGAAAAATATGTGGCGAAACCGTCACCGTACCATCATTGCGATGGCTTCCATTTTCTTTGCTGTACTCCTCACGGTCGTCACCAGCAGCCTCCAAAAGGGCGTGTTTGACAACATGGTAAAGAATGTAGTCAGCTTTTACAGCGGCTACCTCCAGGTTCAGCACGAGGCCTACTGGGATGAGCGAATCCTGGACAATACGTTTCCGCGATCGGAGAAATTGGAGCAGGCGCTGCGCAGCGATCCGAACATCGTTTCATTTACTCCTCGACTGGAGTCTTTTGCCCTTGCTTCTTCCGAGGAGCTGACCAAAGGCTGCATGGTGGTTGGCATTGCGCCCGCGGCGGAGAATGCCATAACCGCTTTGGCTGAGAAGGTTGTGGAGGGAAATTACCTGGCCGCCGACGATCGTGGCGTTTTGTTGGGTGAAGGACTTGCCGAGCGACTGCAGGTCCACGCCGGCGACACCATCGTTTTGCTCGGCCAGGGCTACCAGGGTGCAACGGCTGCCGGAAAATTTGCCATTCGCGGAGTTCTAAAGTTTGGCTCACCGGACCTCAGCAACCAGTTTCTGTTCCTGACACTTCGCGAGGCTCAATACTTGTATGGCGCCGAGGATCGATTGACCAGCTATGTTCTGGGTCTGCGTGATCCGGGGCGACTTTCGGATGCGGAGACCGTATTGCAGCCGAAAATGAGCGCCGGGCTTACGGTAATGACCTGGGAGGAGATGATGCCCGAGATGGTGCAACACATCAATACCGATAAGGGCAGCATGGCTATCATCCAGGGTATTTTATACCTGCTGGTATCCCTCGGTATCCTCGGCACGTTGCTCATGATGATGATCGAGCGAAAGTACGAAATGGGAATGCTGATCGCCATCGGCATGAAGAAGGTTAAACTAATGCAGCTGATGGTCATGGAATCGGTGGTTACCGTACTGACCGGGTGCAGCCTCGGGCTCCTGGTGAGCTTACCGGTTGTGTATTGGATGAAGGAGCACCCGATTCGTTTTACCGGGGAAATTGGTGATGTATACGAGGAGTTTGGATTCGAGCCGATCTTCCCAGCCACACTCGATGGCGACATTTTCCTGGCGCAGGGATTTGTGGTGTTTGTGGTTGGATTGCTGCTGTCATTGTATCCCATCGTGCGGATCGCCCGTCTGGACCCCGTGGAAGCCATGAAAAAATAGTGACGATGAATTTCACATTGGCCTGGCGCAACATATGGAGAAACAAGGTCCGAAGCCTGCTGATCATGTCGTCGGTAGCGCTGGGCTTGTTCGCCGGTATCTTCGTACTGGCGCTGTATGAAGGTATGCTTCGGGCACGCGTACGCACGGTGATCGACCGGGAGGTGGCCCACTTGCAGATTCATCACCCCAAATTCAAAGAGGACTATGACCCGGCTTATGTACTCGGGAACCGGGATTCGTTACTTCGTGAGCTCACCAGCGTAACGGGCATTCGGCACGTCGCCTGGCGTTCCGTAACGCAAGCCATGCTCGCGACGGCAACCGGAAGTGCAGGTGTGCAGATGCTCGGTGTTTTGCCCGCGGATGAAAATCGGGCTTCTGGACTGGCTGACAAGCTGGTGGAAGGGTCAAACCTGGAACCAGACCGGCGGAATGCGATACTGGTAGGACGGAAACTCGCCGATAAAATGAAATTGAAGCTGGGAAGTAAGGTGGTGCTGACGTTTACAGACCGCGACCAGAACATTACGGCAGGCGCTTTCCGGGTGACAGGAATCTACAAAACAGACAACGCACCGCTGGACGAGCTGCAGGTGTACGTGAACCACCGTACGCTGAACGAATACCTGGCGATCGGTGACAGCGGGCATGAAGTAGCGGTCATCCTGGACAACGACAACCTGGTGGAGCCGATCCAAGAGACATTGGTCCAGCTTCTTCCGGGGTATAGCATCAAGACCTGGAAGGAGAACTCTCCCGAAACAGACTACATGGTGACATCGGTAGACCAGTTCTCCTACATCATCATTGTTATCATTATGATCGCACTGGCATTTGGAATCATCAACACCATGCTGATGGCCGTACTTGAACGGACGCACGAAATCGGAATGCTTGCGGCGCTGGGCATGAACCGACCCGGCGTATTCAAACTTATCCTTACCGAGACCATCTTGTTGACGGTCGCTGGCGTTCCCGTCGGCTTCCTCATAACCCTGGCAACGGTCGGTCATTTCTCGAATGCCGGCATCGACATCTCTTCGTTCTCCGGCGCTGCCATGTCGGGATTTGGATTCAGCAGCATGATCTACCCGGAGTTTCCCTGGCGCAGCATCCCGGTCGTACTTGGCATAGTAGCGGGCACGGCGGTGGTTTCTGCGTTGTTTCCTTCGCTTCGTGCCATCAAGCTGAAACCGGCCGACGCCCTTCGTGTTTAACCCGCATAGCCATGGACACTGTTATCGACGCCCACGACATCAGCAGGATCTTCAACCCGGATACCATTCCGGTAATCGCGGTGAACCACGTCCACCTGCACCTGGAGCGGGGTGAATTCACCGCCCTGGTCGGACCTTCCGGTTCTGGAAAAACCACGCTGCTCAACCTCATTGGCGGGCTCGACCGGCCTGACTCAGGATCAATCCGCATTGACGGCATCGACATTACGCGCCTCTCGCCAAACCAGTTGATCGACTTCCGGCTTCGCAACATCGGCTTTGTCTTCCAGTCGTTCAACCTGATCCCGGTGCTCACCGCCAGGGAGAACGTGGAACTGATCATGCAGTTGCAACACAAAAGCAAGCGTGACGTCGACGATCGGGTTCGCATGCTTTTTGAGCAGATCGGGCTGGCCGACAAGATGAACGAGCGCCCATCCAAGCTTTCCGGCGGCCAGCAACAGCGGGTCGCTGTGGCGCGGGCCCTGGCCTCGAAGCCTAAATTCGTGCTCGCCGACGAGCCGACCGCCAACCTCGATAGCAAGTCGGCGGCGACACTCCTGGACATCATGTCGTTACTGAACAAGGAAGAGAACATCACCTTCATTTTTTCCACGCATGATGCACGTGTCATTGAGCGTGCCCGTCGCGTAATCACGTTGGTCGATGGGCAAATTCACTCCAATACAGCGCGGGTGGAGACCGCGATGCAACACTGACCCTATGCTGCGAACTGCCTTCATCGGTTTGGTGCTAATCCTTATCGCCTTGTTGCGGGCAGGGGCCCAGGCACCGGATTCGGCCCAGGCCGAACCGAAGTGGGAAATGCGCGGCTACCTGAAAGACATGCAGACCGTCACGTACGGTAAGACGCCGGATAGCATCGTCACGGGTAACCTGCTTCACAACCGGTTGAATTTTCGATTCAATCCAACTTCACGGCTATCGGCTGCCGCCGAGTTCCGTACACGACTGTTCTGGGGCGAGGAGGTGAGGCTCATTCCCAACTTCGCCGACGGTTTGCGCAACCGCAATGAAGCGATAAACCTACAGTGGGTTTGGTTTGAGACTTCCAGTGCGGTCATGCATACTGCGGTCGACCGCCTCTGGCTAGAGTACCGGGGTCAGCAGTGGGAGACACGCCTGGGCAGGCAGCGCATCAACTGGGGGATCGCCACCTTGTGGAATCCCAATGACATCTTCAACACCTACAATTTTCTTGATTTTGACTACGAGGAGCGCCCGGGCCGGGACGCCGCCAAGGTGATTTTCCACCTGTCGGATTTCTCCAACCTGGAATTCGCCGGCGCCGCAGCGGACGCAGGATACAAGAGCGTGGCATCGGTTCGATACACGACGAACCGATGGAGCTATGACTTTCAGTTTACGGCTGGCGTGTACCAGCAGGTGGCCACGGCAGGCTTCGGATGGTCGGGCAGTATTGGTGAGGCGGGATTTAAAGGCGAGGCTCAGTACTTTGCCGCCCACGCCGATACCGCCGCCTTGGTAAACCTGGTCATGGAGAGTGATTACATGTTCTCGAAAGGATGGTATGTGAACGCAGGGTTCCTGCTGAACAGCGCCGGGTTCAGCGACCCAATCAACAACTGGGGCTTGTACAATTTTCAACTCTCTCCGCGCAGCCTGATGCCAACGAAGTACAATACCGTATTGACGGTAGGGAAGGAGATCACTCCGTTGTTCTCAGCAAACCTGACGATGATCTATTCGCCGGGAACAAATCTGGTAATCGCTTTGCCATCATTGCGCTACAACCTGGGTGACAACATCGACGTTGACGTCTTCTGGCAAAGCTTCTATGCCGAACAGCAACAGAACCTGGAAGCGGTTATTCACCGCGGGTTCATACGATTCAAGTGGAGTTTCTAAGCGGCCGGATCACGTGAAGAACAGCTCGTGGAGATACCGTCCGGGCACAAGCGTAAATGATCCTGCGATGAGAATGCCCCCCACATAAAGCCCGATCATGCTATTCCGGTGTGATTTTACATCGCCGCGGCGGATGGCCAGGTAGGCTTTCGGCGCGGAATAGAGGGTTAGGAGACTGAAACTGTGAATCCATCCAAAATGATTGAAGAGCTGTGGTCCCACTTGTGCCGGCATACACAGCGTGATGAGGCCGGTCAACATCATCAGGATCATATATACTTTTCCCATCGTGCGGTGGATCGGCGTGCCCTTCTTCATGATAAAGAGTGCAGCCCCCATCACGATACAAGGCACCACCGTGATGAGGTGAACGTACATGAGTGTGGTATAGTTCATGGTGTAGTGGTAACGGATGGTTTAGTGGGCTTCTTCTTTTTGTCAAGCAATCCTTTCTCCAACTTTACATCGGCTTTTCCGGTCACCAGGAGGATTACCTGGATATTTTCACGCGTCACCAGGTGTTGCTGGATGCGCACATCAAACGCGGACCAATGCACGTCGATTTTTCTTCCCAGCTTTCCTTTTTCAATGCCCTTCGTGATCAGGGAAGGAACCACCCGGAAAGTGTTATCCATGGGAAGGGTCAGGTAAGGAGCGATGCGTTCGATGATCAAGTCGTGTGTAAACCAATCGGCAGCTTGCACCAGGGATTGTTCAGAGGCCACATCAAAGCTGAAGTCCGACACGACGAGTTGGTTCTTTACACGGTCGAAGCCGATGTTGCCCCGGAGGTACACTTCACCCCGGACGTCCCCGGCCAACGAAAGCCCTACGGCGATCCCATCCGGTGTTCCATAGACTTCGCTAGACCGAATTTTGACTTGGCGGTCACGAAGTCGAAAGGTCATGGTGTCGGTGATCTGGCTCAAAACTCGGTTGACTTCCTCGAATGGAATGGTGGCCTTGACGAAAGCACGTACACCCGGGTTCAGGCTGTCGGTGCGGTGAAACTTCGGTAATGGTGTCTGAAGATGGGCATGTGCAGCCGAGTCCAGAATGCTCTCAATCGTAGTTTCGAGCGTCACCTCAACCGCCAGGGTGTCTTTCGACGACTGCATCAGCCGGCCGCTCATGTTCCGCCCTTCGGTCTTGAGCCATACCGGCACGACCTTTCGATTGATGCGAATTGGCTTTTGCAGATCCAACCAGACTCTTTCGATCGAGGGCCCCAGTTTGACAAGGCCTCCCAGCGAACCGTCTATTTTGGCCATGATATCGGCTTTGTGATTTTCCAGCGCGTTTTCGATGGGTGGGCGAAGATTGACCTTCACGCCGGCGATGTTCAACCGCGGCTCCGCCATCCACTCGATGCGGTGGAGGGTGGTACGTGTCTTCAGGTTCCAGGAAGGATCGAGCCCGATCTCGGTCGACACGTGCAGGGCCATACGCGCGTGGATGGGCGTGCTGTTCTGAATCTTGATGCCCAGTTTTTTTGCCCGGAAAAAACCGGTGATGTCGAGGGGTATTCGAAAGGAAAGTGAACGGTGTCCGTTGTATTGAATGGATACCGGCTCAAAGCGCTGGATGGTGAGGAAGATGCTGTCGCCCTTCGGATTGATGGCTACCCGGGCCTCGCGCGGTTGTTTACCGATCTTCTCATTGACG
>JAYRXB010000409.1:0-2724 GCA_041917735.1 Cyclobacteriaceae bacterium | reverse complement strand
GGCAACGCGGCCTCCAAAGTCTATGTTGCCCCCGGGCAATACGATGAGTTTTACAACATCGTCTCTGGCGGATTCAACGGCCAGATCGGAGTCTATGGGCTTCCCTCGGGTCGCCTGTTCCGCATCGTACCGGTATTCTCCCAATTCCCGGAGAACGGTTACGGCTACAGCGAAGAGAGCAAGCCGATGCTCAACACCTCCCACGGGTATGTTCCCTGGGATGACCTTCACCACATTGCGCTTTCGGTTACCAACGGTGTGCACGACGGTCGCTGGGCATTTGCCAATGCCAACAACACCCCGCGTGTAGCCCGCGTTGACCTGAAGACCTTCCATACTGCGGAGATCATCGAACTCCCAAACAGTGGCGGAAATCACTCTTCACCGTTCATTACAGAGAATTCAGAGTACGTTGTAGCCGGCACGCGTTTCAGTGTGCCGATGGGTGACAAAGTGGATGTACCCATCAGCAGCTATAAGGAAAACTTCAAAGGAACAATCTCCTTTATTGGTGTAGATAAGACTACGGGCAACATGAACATTGCCTGGCAGTTGGTTACACCAGGTGTCAACTTCGACCTGGCCCGCGCAGGTAAGGGTCCTTCGGGTGGTTGGTTCTTTTTCTCCTGCTACAATACCGAGCAGGCATACACCCTGTTGGAGGTCAACGCATCGCAAAAGGACAAGGACTTTATCATGGCCGTGAACTGGAAAAAGGCGGAAGAATATATCGCAGCCGGCAAAGGCAAGAAAGTAAAGGCCAAGTATGCGCATAACGTACTTGATGAAAAGACCAACACGACGGTTTCCACCATGATGGAGGAAGTCATGCAATTGGATCCGCTGGAGCTAAAGGATATCATCTACTTCATTCCTTGCCCCAAGTCGCCCCATGGTTGCGACACCGACCCTACCGGTGAGTACATCATTGGTAGCGGTAAGCTGGCTGCGCTGATCCCGGTGTTCTCGTTCACAAAGATTCAGCAAGCCATTGCTAACAAGGATTTTGAAGGCGACTTCGCGGGTATCCCCGTGATCAAGTACGAGTCGGCACTTCACGGCGAAGTGAAGAAGCCGGGACTTGGCCCGCTGCACACGGAGTTTGATGCAAATGGAAACGCCTATACCTCGTTCTTCGTTTCTTCAGAGATTGTGAAATGGAACGTGAAGAGCCTGGAAGTGCTCGACCGCGTACCCACATACTATTCCATCGGTCACCTTTGCGTACCCGGCGGTCCTACCGCCAAACCTTGGGGTAAGTATGTAATCGCTTACAACAAGATCACAAAGGATCGTTACCTACCTACCGGTCCCGAGCTGACGCAATCTGCACAGCTGTATGATATCTCTGGCGATAAGATGCAGTTGCTGCTCGACTTCCCAACGGTGGGTGAACCGCACTATGCCGAGGCAATTCCGGCCAACCTGGTGTCTCCCAACTCCGTGAAGTTCTACAAGATTGAAGACAACGGGCATGCGTATGCCGCGAAGGGTGAGAAAGAAGCCCGCGTGGAGCGCAAGGGTAACCAGGTGCATGTATACATGACGGCGATTCGTTCACACCTGACCCCCGACAACATTGAAGGCGTCAAGATTGGTGATGATGTTTACTTCCACGTAACCAACCTCGAGCAGGATTGGGATGTACCGCACGGTTTTGCTGTAAAAGGCGCCGCCAATGCCGAAATCCTCATCATGCCGGGTGAGACGCAGACCTTAAAATGGCAGCCAAAGACAGCGGGAGTTTTCCCCTTCTACTGCACCGACTTTTGCTCCGCGTTGCACCAGGAAATGCAGGGTTATATAAGGGTTTCTCCTGCATCGTCCAATGTACCGTTGAAGTTCTCCACGGGCAAGATCGAGACCGAGGGAACGGGAGCAAATTAGCCTGTTTCTCATAGTTTACAGGTTCCGCCCCCTGGCGGAGGAAGGTGACTCCCGGATACGATTTCCGGGAGCACCTTCTTAACACTAACTTCGAACTTCCATGATGCATCCAACAAAGCGAATAACCCGGGTGGTACTGGCCCTTTCCGCAATTACCCTCGTCTCCACCTATTTTGTTCCGTTGTGGCGGATCCTTCTCTGGGCACCGCAATACCCCGAAGGTCTTGAAATGAAAATCTGGATCAACACGCTTAGCGGCGACGTGAAGATCATCAGTGCCTTGAACCACTACATTGGCATGAAGCACATCGAAGTAAGTATGTTCCCGGAATTCGGTTACATGATTTACATCGTGGGTGCGATTATCGGCATCGGTTTGTTGGCAGCCCTGTGGGGCAAGCGCGTTGGCCTGTTTGTCTACCTCGGTGTCATGGTACTGGCCGGAATGGCCGCGCTGGTGGATTTCTACCTCTGGGGTTATGACTATGGTCACAACCTTAACCCGGATGCCGCCATTAAGATCGAAGGCATGTCGTATCAGCCTCCGCTGATCGGCACCAAGGTCTTGCTTAATTTTACTGCGTTCTCCGGCCCTGATTCCGGCGGCTGGATCTTTATTCTGAATGGCGTAATGGTACTTGGACTGCTGTATGTCGAGTTGCATACACATAAAGCAGTGCCTAAGATTGTTACCAAAGTAGATCAATGAGGCGTCAACTTTCCATCCTTCCGGTCCTTGTTTGGATCGCTGCCATCGTGTGGCTTGCCGGATGTACCCCGAAGCCGGAACCCATCCGGTATGGATCCGACGCCTGCCACTCCTGCAAGATGACCCTT
>JAYRXB010000408.1:0-3723 GCA_041917735.1 Cyclobacteriaceae bacterium | reverse complement strand
GGTATGGCCCGGAAGCGGCCTGTGCCCAACCCGGGCCCATCTCAATGTAAGAACCTTTCAATCCGCGATTCTCATGCGCATTATTAAACTCGCCCAGGTAGCGACCGTCCCCGTTGCCCGGGTAGGAAGTCGCCACCGCTCCATTGGCGCCGTTGTCTGACATAAAGATGATCAGGGTATTATCATACGCACCCGTCTCGCGCAGGTAACGAATGACACGACCGATATTCTCATCCATGTAGTCGAGCATAGCGGCGTAAACTTCCATGTCGCGTGCGAATTCTGCCTTCTGTTCCGCATTGAGGGATGCCCATCGGGGAAAGGCCGGACTCGTATAGAGTTTGGCCTCTTTGGGAACCAGTCCCAGAGCCTGCAGGTTTCGTGTCCGCATCACCCGCAGCGAGTCCCACCCCATGTCAAAGGCACCCTTGTACTTGTCGATATACTCCTGGGGTGCATGGAGCGGATCATGCACGGCGGTGTACGACAGGAAAGCGAAGAACGGCTTGTTGTCATCGGCGTGACTCCTCAAGAAGCCAAGCAGTGAATCCGTATAATTCCGCGTGGAGTAAAAATCATCCGGAAGCTCGACTTCGCGGTCGTTGCGGTAGTAGGTCATGTGCTGCGGTGGCGCCAGGGCCCGCTTGTCATTCCAGTGACTACCGCCTCCTGTTCCCAGGATAAAAGACTCTTCAAATCCTCTGTCGTTTGGAATCATCCCGGGGCCTTCGCCCAGGTGCCACTTGCCGACCATATAGGTATGGTATCCATTTTCCCGGAGCAGTTCCGGCAACGTGGCAACCTGATTGCTCAGGTGGCCCGAATAACCCGGGAGCTGCAATCGGTCCAGGGCCGGGTAATTCAGTTCCTCCATTATACCAAGCCCGGCTACGTGATTGTCGTTACCCGTTAGCAGCGCCGATCGGGTGGGCGAGCAGGTGGGCAACACATGGAAGTTGGAAAATAGTTGTCCTTCGCGAGCCAACCCATCCAGCACGGGCGTATGGATGTTTCCGCCATAAGGGCCAACATCGGTGTAGCCCAGGTCATCGGCGACGATCAGCAGGATATTGGGCCTTCCGGTCTGCGTCTCCGGTTTTTGCGAACAGGCTGCCGCGATCAGCAACAGGAAAACTGCGAGTAAGGATCGAGTAGAGATCATTGTGGCTATTCAAGTGGCTGAAAATTAAGAAGAATAGCTGATGTATCTTTCAGCAACCTCAATCTCCATCGAATATGGATATCCGCTTTACCTATTGGTGCTTGTATTCGCCGCATATACCGGGGCAAAGCCGGAGACAGCTGTCTTCCAATACAGGTGCCGGGTATGAAGATCAGCGGCTGGGTGAGCAGCATTAGGCCGACTACTTCGAATTGACCGTTCTGCCGTACAGCGCCTGAACGTGTCGCGCATTATTGCCTTCAATCTTGTTGATTGCCTCAATCTGTGCAGCAGAAGCCTCAAACACGTGCTTGGCAATATACCATCGCACCGATTCCGTGTAGGGCGGTGTGGTCAGGGAGCCGCGGTAATTGTAGTAATTTCCTTTGATCTCCTTTGGAATGCCACCGAAAAGATCGGACAGTTTGACGGTTCCAGCCTTAACGGCAGTTGCTGTGTGTTCCTCTTTCGGGATTGCCGCCAGGAAATCATTGATGAATGGATTTTCCTTTCCTTCCTTGAACAGCACACCGATTACCATGTACTGGGGTGTGGCATTTTTGTCCGCGTTTGGCATGATGTTAACAATGTGCATTTCCATGGGGAATGTCATGCCGTCGACCAGGTGCTCTGAAGGAGTGTGGAAATGACACTGCTTGAACGCAAACGTGGTGTCATCCTGAACTATGGTACTTCCTTCCGAAAAGTCAAGCTGAACGGTATGCCCCAGGTTTTCCACCTTGTTTACTTCATCCTTGAAATAGAGTGTAATCTGATGTTTGCCAGCGTCGTTGGTCGAAGAAATGATATTGATGGGCGACTGCTCGAAGCCGTGATCGAGTCCCGGCATGACATAGCCCTGAGCCTTGGTACCTGCTGCGTCCGGTGCGGTATTCGATACCTGGTTGGTGGTGTCGGTGGCCGACTCCGAAGTTTGATTGGGCGGTGATCCGCAGCCTGCCAGCAAAGCAGCTACAGCAGCGAGTGCGACGAGTTGTTTCATGGGTGAATTAATTGAGTTTTTTGTTGAAGGTATACGTAGCATTCATTTGGATACGGGTGGCTGTTCCTTTCGCTTGGTTGAAGTTCAGTCGTTCGCCGACCAGCACTTCTGCGCCAAACGTCAGATCCTTCACAGCCTGCCAGAAGAAGTTGGCCGAGCCATAGTAACCAGACTTATAGTCGCTGCCTGCGAGGTTGGCATTGTCCTCCACGCTGAGCCAGCCCGCTGTGATGGAAGAATGGGCATGCTCAGACCAAAAATGCTGGTAGGCAATATTTGATCCGCGCATTTGAAGCGTCTCCAGTTCACTGGTACCATTGTATACTGCATCGTAATTCAGGCCGCTGGCGCCCTGGATGTACCGGGCAACCCCTGTGCCCATGACAAACTGCAAACGAAGTTTGTCTTGGGGGCCTGCCTTGATGGATCCCAGAACCGTGAGGCCGTATCCGGGGAGGCTACGGGCCTTGTCGCTTTGATAGCGAATCTCCCTGTACAAAGCCGCAGCCTTTACAAATCCAAAGTTGCCATTCACGCGATACGCGCCAATGATATCCGGGAATCGCTCCGGCAGGACTGTGATCCCGGTTCCCAGCGTAACATTCTCCGTAGGGTTTTCAAAGGAAATCGAGAGAACGTTTTTCTTCTTGTAGGTTGAAAACCGCACCTGGGGCGTGCGCGACAGGGTGCTGCTATTTGGTCCTTCAAAATCAACCGTTATCGGGTTAGCTTCCGGATCAAAGAAGTTACTCCAGTGCATACCCACCAGGACAAACTTGTATTCGGCATAAGCCAGGCGCATGCGGAAGATACCCGTTGCATCCGAGGCATCGTTATGGAAATCGCCTTCGAGCTTTATGTTCAGCGTCTCTTCTCCGAATTTGTGCTTGACGTCAAAACCGAGACGCGTCTGTTTGGCGCCCATGAAAATATTGGGGTTCTTGGTCCCTCCCACCTGGATATTGGCAGGCACAAAAAGGTCGCTGCGCTTCAAATCCTGGTCATCCCATACCATGGTCATGCGACCAAACCCATAAAGGCTAAACTGGGTTTCTTCCGGTGCTGTTGGCTCGTTACCCTGGGCGGTTGCCAATACGGAAAATGACACGAGGAGGATGGCCAAAGCAGTTCGCTTGCACCCACTTACCAATGAAAGGAACATAGGTTTTAAGGTTGACCCGCTAAGATAAGACTCTGAGGCAAGCCCGCATCACAATTTTGGTAGTCTCGCTAAGAATCGAACGGAGACAAAAAGTTTAGTCCCGATCGTGCAGTGGTGGTCTCACCGGGAATCGAACCCAGATCAAGAGTTTAGGAAACTCCTATTCTATCCGTTGAACTATGAGACCTTCACCGCACATCGGATATTCTATCCGTTGAACGACGGGACCAAGGGCGGCAAAGTTAATCATATTCGACAGACCTTCGATGATTCGTACTCCGCGCATTTGTGTACTCCATAATCCGAAAACCTGCATTCCTGACCACTGATGTAACCCGGCACAAGAAATGCCTTCCGACTATCGTTCTCTCCTTGAATCCCCTTATTTTTGACCTT
>JAYRXB010000407.1:0-4824 GCA_041917735.1 Cyclobacteriaceae bacterium | reverse complement strand
TCTTTCGTGAACGTCACCTGAAGGCGCTCGGAGTATCGCAGTTTCTCCAACTCAATGTAGTCTTCGATAATCTTGATTTCGGCGCTCAGGGGTACCGTGGCAGCGGAAGCTTCATACAGCATGAAACGCATCATCGCAGACAGCTTCATCACCGATTCCGCCGTCTTGTCCGAGTTCTTTCGGGCCAGGGCGTAGATGTTGTTGAGGGTGTTGAACAAAAAGTGCGGGTTGATCTGGCTCTTGAGGTACTTCAGTTCCGTCTCCGTCTTTTCCTTCTCCAATTGGCTGCGCCGGACTTCCATGCGGTGCTGGCGGCGGAAGAGCCGGATCGCTTGCGCCACACCCACTACAAAGAGCAGGGTGAAGAAATGGTAGACCATGCTGGACAGTGAGAAAGGAGAGGGCGTCGGCACCGTATGCCAGATGAGCGGAAGGACTACCTGCCGGTTGATGGTGAACATGGCGTAGGAGCCCACCGCAAAGAGTAGCGCATGGACCAGCACCAGGCGTGCCATGCTTCGGCGGCCCTCGAGGTACTGACCCGTCACAAAGAAACTACTGTACACCAACGGGGCCTTGACCAGCAGGAAGCACAATTGCGTCAGCAGGAGGGCCTGCGTGAGCGGCCAGGACAGGGGCGTCTCCCCCGAAAAGTTCAGGAATGCCTTGAAGAAGACATAGGCTGCCCAAAAGAGCAAGTGGTAACGCCAGCGGGGGGATATCATGGGTGAGGCAAAAGTAATGCAAGGCAAGGAAACCCGTGTCACCATTCATTGACATCGAATCCCTTTCGGTTGACCAACGACTCGTTTCGGCAGTGCACTGCTGCCGGGGCGCATCATTATGGAGTTATTGCGGACAAATTAATAGCCATGAAACGATTGCTCTTCCTGTTCATACTCCTTTTTGCGCGATGCGCCTCCAATGACCCTGCCTTTACGCCACCGACGGTAACTACCCTTGAGCCGACAGACCTTACCCTTTCGTCGGCCACCGTGGGAGGGACGGTAGAGGCCGTGCAACCGGAACTGATCACCATGAAAGGTGTATGCTGGTCCCGGAATGCCAACCCGGAACTGGATCGGCTGTCGAGCAAGACAGAAAACGGTGCCGGTGCGGGTTCGTTTAGTGCCAACCTCACTGGGCTGAGTGTCAACAAATACTATGTGCGGGCCTATGCAAAAGCCAACGGCCAGGTATTCTATGGCAATGAAGTGGTGATGAATATCGCCGGACTGGTGCCCGCGCTCGTCGCGGCCAAGAAAGGAAACATTGGCCTCACCGGCGCGGAGATTGAAACTACCATCACCTACGCCCATTCACTCCCCGTACTGGAAAAGGGAATCACCTGGGGTACGGCAGACTTTCCGACGGTAGAAACCGGCACCAAGATTCCGGACACCGGTGCGGCGCTCGCATTCACCAGCCAGATCACGGGACTCATGGCCTACAAGGCTTACTACGTCCGATCGTACGCAACCACCGAGTTGGGAACGTTCTATGGCAACTCGCTCACCCTGCTGATCCTTCCCGCGGTAAGCTATGGATCCGTGACAGACATCGATGGGAACGTGTACAAAACCACCGCCATCAACGGAAAAGAGTGGATGGCCGAAAACCTGAAAGTCACCAAGTACCGCGACGGAACACCGATAGTGGCCTCTGCCTCGGAGGACCAGTTCAGAAACGCGTCGTCGGGTGCCTATATCTCCTATGGAAACAGTGTGGGTAATGTCAGCGACTTTGGCTACCTCTACAACGGCCACGCCGTGACCAATGACAAAAACGTTTGTATGACCGGCTGGCATATGCCGACGGCGAGCGAGTGGTCGCAAATGGCCAACAGCCTGGGCGGCGCCGAATTGGCAGGCGGGCACATGAAAGCGGTTTCCAACTTGTGGTCTTCACCCAACACCGCTGCGACCAACGAAAGCGGCTTCAGCGCCTTGCCGGGTGGGTCCTATTGCCGAATCTGCCTGAGCAACACGGGTTTGTTTGCAGACAAAGGAACGGACGGCTATTGGTGGAGTGCTGCAGCCGGCTCATTCTTCTATTGTACCAACGACCTGGCAACACTGCGCACAAAAAGTACCGGAAGCATGAATGATGGGCTTTCTGTTCGCTGTGTCAAGGATTAATCGATTGCAGTCGAGGATTGTGGGAGTGGATCCAACATCGGGCTTCTCAAGTTCCAATACCTTACCTGAAGGTGAACCATCGTGACCGTATAGCCCGGTGCCTGAAACCCAAGCTCGAAAACGACGTAAGTACATCGAAAAAGGGCTTGTGCTATCGTGCTTTCAGCATGGACTCGCCCCGGTCACACATGGATCACAAGCCTGCATGCTCCCTGGCGGTGTTTCGCGGTATAGCGGCAGGCTTACTGCTAGGGCTTGCCTGCAACCCTTCCTTCGCGCAGGACTCGCTGCGAAACATCGGCACAACACCATCAACATACCTGCTTGCTGAAAGCGGGTTGGCAAGCACCGCTTCCATGGATATGGCGGTTAGCCCGTATGTATACCGTGGCACCGGTACCTTCTATCAACTTGGCTACGAGCGGTTCAACGGTAGGTACCACCATACCGTACAACTCAACCTGGTATCGTCGACACTGGAAGCCGATGTTCCGGGCATCTACCCACTAACACAAGACTACTACGCGCTGCAATACACGATGGCACGAAAAGTTATGGCATTCAAGCGGACAGACTGGTATGTGGGGGGAACGCTGAATGCCCGAATGTCGATCCGTGAGACTCCGACGGATAAGACCGGCGAGGGTCTCGGCAGCCTGGAAGTGACCGTGGGAGCCGATGCACGCATCGCTCCCTGGTACCGGCTAACCGGGCACATCAACCTTCCGCTGGTGAATGCATTGCTCTTCCGCGGGTATGGTCTGGGCGAAGAGGATTTCAGGGTAGGTAGCTGGGGATCTATTCAGGGATGCAGTGCGCGGATCCTGAATTCCTTTCGGCTCGGTGCACGGTGGAATGGATTGGTCGGTTACTCGTTGACTTACTATAGCTACTCCTATGGGGATGAGGTCAGCACACTCCTCCAACAATACAGCCTTGGACTTTCTCTTTCCCTGGGCCATTCATCAACAACACGATAGCCCGTGCGTCGATTACCTTACATAGTGTTCGCAGCCGGGCTCGTGATGAGCTGCACCGATATCTTTTTCCCACCGGAACCTTCGAATACCCCGGAGGATAATTTTGAAATTTTCTGGAACGACTTCGATCGATACTATCCGTTCTTCGAATACAAACACCTTCAATGGGACTCCATCTACCGGGTCAAGCGACCGTTGATTACACCAGCAACAAGCGACGCTGAACTTTTTACCCACCTGGACGACATGATACAGTATTTGCGCGATGGGCACGCCGACCTGCAAACGGGGACGTCCCAAAGCTTCTTTGACTTTGCGGGGAAATACCCGGCGAACCAACTGGCCGCTGTCCCTTCGTATGTGACACTTCGTGTAAAGAACAAGAAACTCTCGTATGGCATGATCGGGTCAGACATCGGCTATTTGTTCATCCGCTCCTTTGGAGGCACACAACCAGAGTTTGATCAGGTCGACGCCATTCTTCGGGAACTGAAGAGCCATCCACTCAAGGGGCTTATCGTGGATATTCGCGGCAACGGCGGCGGTTCCGATACCTACTCACGACAGGTGGCAGGTCGGTTTGCGGATCGGGCTTCCGTTTATTCGTACGTGCGCTACAAGGCAGGCCCTGCACACAATGCCTTTGGCGAGTGGATACCAAAGTCCATTGAGCCAGGTGGAGAACACTTTCCTGGAAAAGTGGTCGTATTGACCAACCGCCGCGTCTTCAGCGCCGCCGAAGATTTCTTGCTCGCCATGAGGGAACTCCCAACGGTAACCGTGGTAGGGGACACCACGGGCGGTGGATCGGGCAACCCTCTGCAGCGATTCCTGCCCAACGGTTGGCGATTTCGCGTGCCACGCTGGCAACAAGTGGATGTCCGGTTCGTGCACTATGAAGGCATAGGGCTTTACCCGGACATACCCATTTGGATTTCGCCCGACGACTTTGCTGCTGGGCGCGACACGATCCTGGAGACCGCGATCGAGGAGTTGAGAAAGTAGAACAAAGGAGCCTTATACACCTAAACCATTTCGCATGGATAACCTCTTCAACCACCTCCGGATCGCTTTCCGGAATTTTCAGCGTCAAAGGCTGCACGCCGGGATCAACATCACCGGGTTGGCCGTTGGCCTGGCCCTGGCCATCCTTATCCTGCTCTACGTGGGCCATGAACTAAGCCACGACCGTTTTCATGCCAACGCGGGGCGCATCTACCTGCTGCCCATGGTGTGGCATTTCGGTGAGACGGAGATGCCCACGGCTGCCAATTGCAGCGGCGGAGGCCCATTTATGAAGTCAACCTTTCCGGAAGTGGAGGAAAGCGTGCGCATCGTCTCCTCGTCACTCGCCCTGCGCAAGGGAGATCAACCTATCCAGGAACCTGCTGTCTATTTCGCCGACGATGCTTTCTTCCGGGTGTTTTCCTTTCGCCTGCTGAGTGGCGACGGCACCACGGCGCTCGTGCGCCCCAATTCTATCGTGCTCACCCGGAGCATGGCGTTGAAGTACTTTGGAGACAAAGCCGACCCTGCCGAAATCGTAGGACAAACGCTGACGACCACCACGAATGCCACGTACCTGATCACCGGGGTGATGGAAGATGTGCCGGACAATACGCACATGAAGTTTGATTTTGTGGCTTCCATCAACAGCCTGCAGGCCAGCCGGATTGAGCCAAGCTGGAACAACAGCGAGTTCTATA